>LIZU01000122.1 GCA_001302725.1 candidate division Zixibacteria bacterium DG_27 | reverse complement strand
ATCTCCTCGGCCCCGATCTCCACTCGCTCCTCGTCTCTTCTCGCCTCCCACTGCCTCCTCTTCTGCTCCAGCTCGGTCCTCTTGAACTTCAACTCGTCTCGCAGCTGGGCGGCCTTCTCGAACTCCTGGTTTTTCACGGCCTGGTCTTTCTGCTTCCCGATCTCGGCGATTTCGGCCTCGATTTCGCTGAAATCCTCCGGTTTGGTGTAAGCTGCAAGGTGGGCCCGGCTTCCGGTCTCGTCGATGACGTCGATGGCCTTGTCGGGCTGAAACTTCCCGGAGATGTAGCGGTCCGACAACCTCACCGCGGTCTCGATGGCCTCGTCGGTGATTATGACCTTGTGGTGCTCCTCATAGCGGCTCTTCAGTCCCTTCAGGATGGCGCTGGTGTCCTCGCTGGAGGGCGGGTCCACCATCACGGTCTGGAACCTACGTTCCAAAGCTCCGTCCTTCTCGATGTACTTGCGGTACTCGTTCAAGGTGGTGGCGCCGATACACTGCAGCTCCCCTCTGGAGAGCGCCGGCTTGAAGATGTTGGAGGCATCCAAAGACCCCTCCGCGATGGTGTGAAGCTCGTCGATGAAGATTATCACGTCTTGGGAGTTCATGATCTCGTTTATTACCGCCTTCAAGCGCTCCTCGAACTGGCCGCGGTATTTGGTTCCGGCCACGATGGAGGCCATATCTAGGGTGACCACCCTTCTGTTCTCAAGGGTTTGGGGAACCTTTCCCTCGACGATTCTCTGGGCTAAACCCTCCACGATGGCGGTCTTCCCCACTCCCGGCTCCCCGATTAGGACCGGATTGTTCTTCTTGCGCCGGGAGAGAATCTGGGAGACCCTCTCGATCTCGCTTTCCCTGCCGATGATGGGATCCAAGCTTCCCCGTCCAGCCAGCTCGGTCAGATCTCTCCCGAAATGGTCTAGGGCCGGGGTTTTGGTCTTCTTTCTCTTGCGGGAATAGCTGGAGCTTCTGCCGCTTAGGATATTCCGCAGCTCTTCGTAAACCTCCTTGTAGTCGAGATCGTACATCGCCAAGACCTGGGCGGCCACGCCCTCTTCGTCCTTGAGGAGCGCTAAAAGGATATGTTCGGTATCTATGTCCTTGGAGCGTAAGGCGCGAGCTTCGTTCCCGGAGATCTCTAAGGTTTTCTTAGCTCTGGCGGTGAGGGGCAACTGCCCCAGAGTCATGGTGCCGCCGGCGGGTTGAACCACCTCTTCGATCGACTGCCGGAGCTCACCCAAATCCACTCCGATGTTGGTCAATATATCAACGGCCCTCCCCTCACCCAAGCGCAAGAGCCCCAAGAGGAGGTGCTCGGTGCCGATGTAGTCGTGTCTGAGCCTGGCGGCCTCTTCCCGTGCCAGCTCGATGGCACGCCGGGCCCTCTCGGTGAACATCTCGTTCATCTAAATCTCCCGCTCTCTTAACGCGTCCCCCCGTTTTACTTATAACGCTTCCTCTTGAGAAAAGGTTTCGGAACCGTTTTGAAACATCTTCCTGACCAGTTCTGCCCGAGCCTCGTCCCTCTCGCCTGAGTCCATCCTCTTTTGGAGGTATTTCTGGAGGTGCGCCGGCTGAGTCAGAAGCAGCATGCTGTTAACCGAGGAGACCGGCAGCTCCTTGATCATTCCCATCCCGATTCCCAGACGGACCGCCGAGAGCAAGTTCATCACCTCCGCAGAGGTCAAAACCCGCGCATGCTTCAAAATCCCGTAAGCGCGCCAGATCTTGTCCTCTATCTGGTCTTTGGCGTCCGCCAGTAGAGTCTCGCGGGCCTTCCCCTCGTATTCGATCATCTGCCTGGTGACCTTCAGGAGGCTGTCGATGATGTCGTCCTCGGAACGACCCAGGGTGGTCTGGTTGGAGATCTGGAAGAGGTTCCCTAAGACGTCAGAGCCCTCCCCATAGAAACCCCGGACCGCCAGCCCGAATTTTGTAATGCTGGAGATGAGGTTGTCCATCTCCCGGGTCAGAGCCAGACCTGGCAGGTGGATCAGGACCGAGGCCCGCATCCCGGTGCCGACGTTGGTGGGGCAAGAGGTCAGATAACCAAACTCCCGATCGAAGTCAAACTCCAAAACCTTACCCAAGTCCTCGTCCACCCTCTCCGCCAGCTCGCAGGCGGACTCCACCGAGAGTCCCGATTGAATCGACTGAATTCGGAGGTGGTCCTCCTCGTTGATCATTATGGAGATGTTCTCCCCGTCGCCAATGAAAATCCCCTGGTTGGCTTTGTCGCCCAAAAACTCCGGGGAGATCAGATGCCGCTCAATCAAAAAGGCGCGATCCAGCTCGTCGATGGGCTTGGCGAAATAGAACTTGCCCTCCTTCAAGCTTCCGCTTTTCTCAATGGCGGCCTTGACTATCTCTAAGGTTTCCCTCTTGCCTTCGCTTCTGGAGGTAGGAGGGTAGGGGAAACCCTTGACGTTGCGGGCTAACCTCACCCGGGAACTCAAGACCACACTGTGCTCCGGGCCCTCCCCGGAGAGCCACACGCTTTCGGATTTCAGCATCTGTTCGAACATCCGGGATTCACCTTCCCTCCAGCAGTCCCTTTATCTGGTCCCTGATTTTGGCGGCACTCTCGAAGTTCTCATCTTCGATTGCCTGCTTCAATTTCCCCCGCAGCCGTCTCTCCTCTCTAAGGGGAATCAGCTCCTCGGTCCGGGTTCCGGGGTTTTTCCCTTTGTGCTCGCTGGCGCCGTGGATCTTCCGCAACAGGTCCCGCAGCTGGGGCCTGAAGGTCTCGTAACACTTGCCGCAGCCGATCTTCCCCCGCTTGCTGAAATCGGCAAATCCCATCTGACACTGGGGACAGGCTAACTCCGGGCGGAGCTCTTTTTTCTTCTGAGGCTCCTCGATCATCCCGGAGATGAACTCCTTTAGGGGGAAGGGGGCGTTCTCCAGGGGAGGGTGAAAGCCCCTCTTCTCGGCGCACTCCCGGCAGAGGTTCAAGGTGATCTTCTTGCTCCCCACCACCTGGGTGAAGTAGACGTTAGCCTCATTGTTTTTACAGTCCTGACAGAGCATAATCCCTCAAATCCAATATACTGCTTTTTAGGTCAAGGTCAACTGCTTGCGGCATTCTCCCATCAGACGGCTACCCCGCCTGTCGCTCAATTCAAGACCCCCTGCTCTAATCTCAGAACCCGCTTCGCCTGCCCCGCCAGCTCCAGGTTGTGAGTGGCGATGATGAAAGTCTGACCCATCTCCCGGTTCAGTTCCAAAAACAGACTGTAGAGCATCTCCCCACCCTCTTTGTCCAGATTTCCGGAGGGCTCGTCGGCCAAGACTATCTGGGGGGTGTTGACCAGGGCGCGGGCTAAGGCCACCTTCTGCTGTTCACCCCCGGAAAGCTCTCCGGGCCGGTGGTCTAACCTTTCCTTTAATCCCACCCTTTCCAACAGCTCCCCAGCGTGTTTTCTGGCTTTGCCGTTGTTGGTGCCGGCAATCAGAGCCGGCATCATAACGTTCTCCAGGGCGCTGAACTCTCCGAGAAGGTGGTGGAACTGGAATATGAAACCGACGGCACGATTCCTGAAAGGCGCCAGGCTCTTATCGGGGAGGGAGAAGATGTCCGTCCCGCGGTGGTAGACCTTGCCGGAGGTGGGACGGTCCAAGGCCCCGAAGATGTGAAGCAGTGTGCTTTTTCCCACCCCGGAGGCACCTACCAGAGCCACAATCTCGCCCTCCTCCACTCTCAGATTCAGTCCGCGCAGAACCCGCAGTTCCCCGGCGGAAGTTGGATAATTCTTAATAATATCTTCGGCAGATAATATCGATTGTTGATACGGCGCCATGCCTCCTCCCGAAGTGCGAGAAGAACCTCACACCAGAAGTAGTAAACGGCTAAGTCTCATCTGCAGTTCCACAAGAAAGCGACATTCCCTATTCATATCGGATGACCTCCACCGGGGAGAGCCCCGCGGCCCTTCTGGCGGGATAGATGGTCGCCAGAAAGGTCAGGGCTAAAGTCGCCAGGCCGACCAACAATACATCGAGGGCTCGAACCTGGACCGGCAGAGAGCTGATGAAATATATCTCCGGAGGCAGAGAGATGATTCTGAACCTCTCCTGAAGATAACAGAGCCCCAGGCCCACAAGGCCTCCTGAGACAGTTCCCACAACTCCGGCCACAATCCCCTGCAGTATGAATATTCTCATAATCCCCCCGGAGGTGGCTCCCATCGATTTTAGGATGCCGATATCCTTCCTCTTCTCGGTGACCGCCATGATCAGGGCGCTGATGATGTTGAAGGCCGCCACCGCCACGATCAGAGAGAGAGTCAGAAACATCGCCCATTTCTCCAGGGTCATCCAGGAGAAGAGGTTTTTGTGAAGGCTCATCCAGTCCATGGCATAGTAAGGGTAGCCGATCTTCTGCTCGATCTTCCTGGCGAGCGCTCTGGCAGAGTATACCTCCTTGATCTTAACCTCGATAGCCGAGACGGTCTCGCCCATGTTGAAGAGCTTCTGGGCCTCCTGCAGAGATATGTATCCCAGGGTGGCATCGTACTCATACATCCCGGTTTGAAACAGACCGCTCACAGTAAAACGGGAGACCTTAGGCATAAGCCCGGTCAAAGCCATCTCCGGCTCCCGCAGCGAAAAGACGGTTAATTGCTCACCCATCGTCACCCCCAGATGATCCGCCAGATCCCTCCCCAGGACTATTCCCCGAGCTTCGCCAGCCTCAAAGCGAAGGTCGCCATAGATCAGATTTTCATCCAGGTCGGTCACCCGGGATTCAAGCTCGGAGTCGATCCCCCTCAAGACGATTCCGTCGGAGGCGGTCTTGGAGGCGATCGCAACCTTGTATTGAATGGTTGGGGAGGCCGCTATCACCTCCGGGACAGACTCGATTTCAGCGAGGAGGTCCTGATAGTCTGAAAGCCCCTCCTTCTGGAAGCTGCTGACGGTTATGTGGGCGGTGGTCCCGATGATCCGGGACCTCACCTCCGACTCGAAGCCGTTCATCACCGAGAGAACGATTATGAGCGCCGCCACTCCGATAAGGACTCCCCCGGCGGAGATGGCCGTTATCACCGAGACGAAGCGGTTCTTTCGCTTCGAGCGCAGATACCTTTTGGCGATGAAGAGCTCGTAACCCATGGGAGATCAACTTCTGCTTTCCGGACGCATGGTGGGGAAGAAGATGACATCGCGAATGGAGCGGCTGTTGGTGAAAAGCATCACCAGGCGGTCCACCCCAATTCCGAGTCCACCGCAGGGGGGCATCCCCACCTCCAAGGCCTGAATGAAATCCTCATCCAAAACCTCCTCGGTTCCGCTCAACTTCCTCTGCGCCTCCAAACGTGCTCTCTGCTCCAAGGGGTCGTTCAGCTCCGAGAAGGCGTTCCCGATCTCTAATCCGGCAACAAAGAGCTCGAAGCGTTCGC
>LIZU01000121.1 GCA_001302725.1 candidate division Zixibacteria bacterium DG_27 | reverse complement strand
ATGGCCTTACGGCCATCCACCTCCACCATCACGTGGATTACTTACTAAATATCAAATCCCACTCGGCTTGTCAAGTGTTTTTTGCGGTCTTCCGGCTCCGCAACACAGCCGTGAAATGAATCTTCCTGTTGGCACGAGGAGAAAACATGACCACTGAATGGCAGAATTACGCGGGTGAAATCGGAGAGCTTCTTGGACTGAAGGGCAGTCCGGTAGCGATTACATATTCTATGGAGCCACCATCCAAATCGGTAGGTGGGGAATACCGTGTCTGTGATGCTTTCCTGCATAGCAGAGACGGCAAAGTCATCGACCTTACAGCTTCGACCTCAGCCTGCAGTGGTGGAACCTGGCACCTGGGCCTCGGCGAGCGTCCGAAGGGAGAAGCAGACAAGGCTCTCAAAGAGTTCCTGGTAAACGGGGAGAAACTATACTGCTCCATAGCGACATTCCACCGGGCACCAACCTTGACCACAAGCCCGCCCCTTGGTCTTGCAGAGCACGTCGTTATGTCTCCCATGGACAAGGCAGAATTCCGGCCCGACATGGTGCTGTTTATCTGCAACGCCGAGCAGGCGTGTCGGCTGGTCACGCTCGACGGCTACGACACCGGCATTCCCCCGCGGCTGGAGATGTCCGGGTCGACCTGCCATCAGGCGGTGGCCTACCCGATCATATCAGGTGAGCTGAATGTCAGCCTAATGGATTACACCAGCCGACGGATTCGTGGATATACCGCGGCTGATCTGATCGTTTCGATCCCTTATCACCGTTTTCTCGGTGTGATGCGCAGCGTTCCACACTGCACCGCCGGGCGGGCGAAGATGGAAATTCCGGAATCGTTCCGCCGTCTCGTCGGTGACGAGGCCTTGAGGGATCTGGAAGACTAGCCAACACCACTTGAGTCTTTTGTCCTGAATACACAAAACGCCCCGCAGGGTGGGAGTAGAACACCCACCCTTTTGTCTTCCGACGGCTAAGCTTGATTTAGCGGATAGGATGGCAGAAGTCCCCAGTCGCTTAATCATTGACAAACTTTCGGGAGGTAGTTA
Organism: candidate division Zixibacteria bacterium DG_27; assembly: GCA_001302725.1. Taxonomy (GTDB): domain Bacteria; phylum Zixibacteria; class MSB-5A5; order DG-27; family DG-27; genus DG-27. Next base: position 3,961 of record LIZU01000121.1, on the reverse strand, counting down.
AGTTTGTTTCTTGAAGTTTTGCAGGAAGGAATAACTGAGGTTTCTTCAATGGAGATTATTGTTGCCCCCTCTTTGCTCTCCTGTGATTTCAGTCGTTTAAAGGAGGAGGTGGAGACGGTGGAGGCCGCCGGGGCGGACTGGATTCACCTCGATGTTATGGACGGTCACTTCGTCCCCAACATCACTTTCGGCCCGGGTCTGGTGGAGGCCGTCAGAAGATGCACCAAGCTGCCCCTTGATGTCCACCTCATGATTGACAACCCCGACGACTATTTGGAGAGGTTCATCCAGGCCGGTGCCGACTGGCTCACCATCCACCAGGAGATTGCACCTCATCTGCACCGGACCCTGGCAAGGATTAGGGAGCTTGGCGTCAAGGCCGGCGTATCTGTCAACCCCAGCACTCCCTTTAGCACAGTTATCCCGGTGATGGAGATGGCGGACCTGCTTCTGATAATGACCGTAAATCCGGGCTTCGGGGGACAAAAGTTCATTCCCAGTGTGCTGGCGAAAATAAGGGAAGCCAGGGCTCACATCGAGAGCAGAAAGCTGAATACGAAGATCGAGGTGGACGGGGGAATCGGACCAGAAACCTCTCCGCTGGTCAAAGAGGCCGGCGCCGAAGTATTAGTTGCCGGGGCATCGATTTTCAAGAGCGGAGACTACAGGAAAACCATAGAGCAAATTCGGGGCAGCAAACCTTGACATGCCCGGTGTCGTTTGTTATAGTCTCCCCGGCCTTTCTGCCGAAAGAAAGGTAGAAGATCTAAAATTCAGAAAGGGCCAGGAATTCCCTTGGACAGCAAGTTGCCATCAGCTTTGATGTAGAGGTCGAGAGCCAACGTGAATAAAAGTTCAACATACACGCAGTCCCGCCTGAGGGCTCTGAGAGAGAGAACCAAAGCCAGGAGGTTGGATGCTCTCCTGGTGACAAGCTTAAACAATGTCCGTTATCTCACCGGTTATTCCGGCAGCAACGGGATAGCGGTGATCTCCCGGAGAGGGGCTTGGTTTCTGACCGACTTCCGTTACAAGACCCAGGCTCAAAAGGAGGTGAAAGACTATCGGCTAAGGACTGCTCAAAGACAGCTCTTGCCGGAACTGAAAAACTTACCGCCCCTCAGACGGGGAGCCAGAGTCGGTTTCGAGGCTGTGAACCTCTCCGTCAAAGTGCTTGGAACTTTAAAGAAGCTCTTGCCCCAGGTGAAGTTAGTCCCCACGGAGGGTTTAGTCGAATCGGTCTCCATTCGAAAAGATGAGGAGGAAATCAGAAAGCTCAGGCGCGCCGCTAGAATCGCAGATTCGGCCTTCGAGCACGTGTTGAAGTTCATCAAGCCCGGAGCGAGAGAGCTCGACATCGCCAGCGAAATCGATTACTTCATGAAGAAAGGCGGTCTGAAGATTCCGGCTCTGGAGAGCGTGCCTCCTTTCCAGTCCCACGCGGTGATGCCCAGCTTTGAGACCATCGTCGCCTCCGGGGTGCGCTCGGCGATGCCCCACGGGGTTGCCTCCACGAAGAGGATCAAGAAAGGGGAGTTCGTCACCATGGACTTCGGAGGTCAGTACCAAGGATACTCTTCTGACCTCACCCGCACCGTGGTGGTGGGAAAAGCCACCCCCAAACAGAAGAAGATTTACAATCTGGTCTTGGAGGCTCAAATGCAGGCCCTCTCCGAAGCCAAGGCGGGGATGAAAGCCAAAGACCTAGACAAGGTCGCCAGAGATGTCATCTCTAGCGCAGGTTACGGGAAGAACTTCGGGCACGGCTTGGGTCATGGTTTGGGACTTTTGGTGCACGATTCTCCCGCAGTCAGCCCCGCCAGCGAAGCCACCCTGCTTGCGGGCATGGTAATCACCATCGAGCCCGGAATCTACCTTCAAGGCTGGGGCGGGGTGCGGATCGAAGACGATATCGTCATCACCGAAGGGGGCTGTCGGCTTCTCACCAAGGCGGCTAAGGAGTTGGTGGAGCTTTAGCGGCGGTGTCGAAGGATCGCTTCTGGATCGATTTATTGCCCGACCAAGCTTGCGGGCAACAGGTGGGATCATGAAAGAGAAAGAGATCAGGAGATTAATCAAGTTGGTGGAGGAGTCCAGTGTCGACGAGCTGGAAATCTCCCGCTGGGGACGAAAGATCCGCATTACCAAACGTCTCCCGGTCCCAGCCTCTCAGCCAGTCAACTCTGACAGCATCACCAACCTCACCGTCAATCCCAGCCCCGCGGTCAGCAACTCTCCAGTGGCGGAACCCTTGGAGAAGGAGATTGCGGAAGGGTTGGTGGGGATAAAGTCTCCGATGGTGGGAACTTTCTATCGAGCTCCGGCTCCGGATGCCAAACCGTATGTCGAGGTTGGGGATAGAGTCTCGGTGGGACAAGTGGTCTGCGTAATAGAGGCCATGAAACTGATGAATGAAATCGAGGCTGAGATCTCCGGAACCATGGAGAAAATCCTGGTGGAAAACGCCCAACCGGTGGAGTTTGGACAGGTGCTGTTCTGGACCCGGCCGGAGAAGAGCTAAAGCCTCAGAAATTCATCTTTGTTGCTTCCCCTTCGACCTTAAGAAAGGCACCGAACTGTCGATTCTCATCCAATGAGGATTCCAACTACCCACCGAACCTTACCGGAGGAGGCCCGACTGTGGATTTGAATCGACTGCTCTCCCAGATGCGCTCGCGCAGTGCCTCGGATCTGCACCTCCGGGTGGGGATGGCTCCCACCCTGAGGGTGGACGGAGAGCTGGTCGCCCTTAAAGAGGAGGTTTTGCATCCGGAGGATCTGGAGGCGGTGACCGAAAGCATTCTGACTCCGGAGCAGAAGGAGAGGTTCGACAATTACAGCGAACTGGATCTAGCTCTGAGCGTACGGGAGCTGGGGAGGTATCGGGTCAACTTCTATCGTCAGAGGGGAACGGTGGGAATAGCGCTCCGGGCTGTACAGACCGAAGTCCCCGCATTCGATGAGCTGAATTTGCCGGAGGTGGTGGCCAAACTGACAACTGCTAGACGAGGCCTCACAATTGTCACTGGCACCACCGGCTCCGGGAAATCTACCACCCTGGCGGCGATGATCGACCGCGTTAACCAGGCCAGGAGGGTCAATATCCTCACCATTGAGGACCCCATCGAATACGTCCACTACAACAAAAAGAGCATGATTGTCCAGAGGGAGATCGGGGCTGACACCGATTCATTTTCCACCGCTTTGCGGCAGGCTTTTCGGCAGGACCCGGATGTGATTCTGATAGGCGAGATAAGGGACTCAGAGACCATGGGAATCGCCCTGACGGCAGCCGACACCGGACATCTGGTCCTCACCACCCTCCATACCTTAAACGCGGTCGAGACCATAAGCCGGATAATCTCCTTTTTCCCGCCCCACCAGCACCAGCAGGTGAGGCTCCTCTTAGCGGGGACTTTGAAGGCCATCATCTCCCAGAGGCTCTTGCCTCGAGCCCGGGGACAGGGACGGGTTCCGGCGGTGGAGATTCTGATGAACACCGCCGCCGTCAGAGAGTGCCTCTTAGACCCCAATAAGACCTCTCAGATCCATGATCTCATCGAGAGCGGTTCCGTCGAGTATGGGATGCAATCCTTTGACCAGTCGATGATGAAGCTTTATTCTTCGGGGCTCATCTCTTATGAGGAGGCGATCTCACAGGCGGACAATCCAGAGGACTTCCAGCTGCGGGTTAAGGGGGTCGTCGGGGCCTCCGAACGCGGCTGGAGAGAGTTCACAGAGTTGGGGAAGAGTTGAGCCTGCCCGATTCCGATTTCGAGTTCCGGGGATGTTCAGAAAGATACTGATTGCCAATCGGGGCGAGATCGCCTTGAGGATTATCCGGGCTTGCAAGGAGATGGGTATTCGCACCGTGGCGATATACTCCGAGGTCGACCGGGAGTCACTTCACGTCCGCTTCGCGGATGAAGATGTCTGTATCGGCCCCCCTCCTTCCACTCAG
>LIZU01000120.1 GCA_001302725.1 candidate division Zixibacteria bacterium DG_27 | reverse complement strand
TGGTCACCGTTCCGCTTTCATCAACTGTCCAGGTGTCGATGGTGGCATCATCATCCAAGTTGGCGGTGGCGGTGCAGGTGAAGGTGCTGCTGTCCGCCGCAAGGGTGTAAGTATATCTAGCGCTGCTCATGATTTGAACCCCGAGGGCGACAAAGCCGTTGGGGTTGCTGGCAGAGGCGGTCGCGCCGTTACAGGCATAGGTATCCTCCTCTTGGTGGTGGGCCCTCTGCATGACGTAAACCTGCTTCAGAATCTGCCTGGCTTCTGACTGTTTAGCTTGGCCGGTGCTGGGCATAAACCTGGGGATTGCCAGCGCCGCCAGCACCCCTATGATGGCCACGGCAATCAGTATCTCTGTCAGCGTGAAGCCTCTCTGACTATCAAAAGAGTTCATTCTGCCGAAGACCCTCCCTGTTCGTCTGACGTTTTCAAACTCTAACCCAGAGTTGGCAGCAAAACGATACTTGAAGCTTCTGTTCTTTTGCTCATCCTTCTATGTCAGCTCAAGCCGGCGGAGCTTGATTTGTCCCTTGCTTGCCTGGGCCCGTCTGGGCTACATCGACAGCCCAATTCCTGTTGAAAGAAACTTTCTCCAGGATAAGCTCAAGTCTGTGAAAAGCATCGGCATCGCCAGCCTCCTCTTTGAGGGTCAGAAGCAGTATCGACAGGCCTGACCAAATCTTCTACATCCTGAAGATCGACTCCAGGCCGGTTGTGAACCGTTGCAATTTTGAAGGTGCCTGTGATCTTATCTACCAGGGCGCTTGAGCCTGTATGGCATCTCATTTTTGCAGAAAACGGTTGATAAATCGGGGTGACTTTCGTATATATGTTTGCTGCATCTAGAGAAATAGCGCCAGCGGCAGTATGTTGATTGTACTTGCTCTGATCCTTCTTCTGTTAATCTACGGCTTTTGGGAATACCGGAATCACCAGCGGAACTTAGATTCGATTCCGGTCAGAATTCACGTCAACGGCTCCCGGGGCAAATCTTCGGTAACCCGCTTGATAGGGGCGGGTTTGCGAGCGGGGGGTAAGAGGGTCTTGACCAAGACCACCGGCAGTAAGCCCCGCATAATCATGGAAAACGGGGAGGAGTTTCCGGTAATCCGCCCCGGTAGAGCGAACATAATCGAGCAGTTAAAGATCATCCGCCAGGCGGTTTCCCGCAGAGTTGAAGTGGTGGTGTTGGAATGTATGGGAATTCAGCCGCAGCTCCAGTACGTCTCGGAACATCAGATGGTTAGATCCACCGTCGGGGTCATCACCAACGTTAGACCCGACCATCTGGATGAGATGGGCCCAACCTTGGAGGAGGTGGCGCGAGCCCTGTGCGGTACTATCCCCGGTGGAGGGGTACTCTTCACCACCGAGAAAGAACACCTTCAAACGATTCAAAGGTGGGCGGGGGAGATTGGAGCCAGAGTCCATCCCATCACCCCCTCCAATATCAGCTCTGAGGAACTGTCCGGTTTCAGCTATCTGGAACATAGAGAGAATGTCGCCTTGGCGCTCTCGGTCTGCGAGCATTTGGGGGTTGTCAAAAAGACCGCTCTGCAGGGGATGTATGAGGCCGATCCCGACCCCGGGGTTCTGAGGCTTTATCAAATAGACTACTTCGATAAGAAGATCGATTTTGTAATGGCCTTTGCCGCCAACGATAGCCTCTCTTATTCAATTCTGTGGCGAAGACTGAACCTCTCCCGAAAAGGGACGGCCTCGGAGGCCAAACTGATAGTGCTGCTAAACAGTCGCCCGGACCGAATTCAGAGGGCGGAGCAGTTGGGGGAGTTCATCGCCACTGAGATCTCCGCAGACCATTTCCTCATCGTCGGCGAGTATACCACCCCCGTGGTGAATAAAGCCCTTTCCTTGGGGCTTCCCAGAGGCAGGATCCTCAATATGGGGGGGAGTAGCGCTGAGGAGGTGTTCGAAAAGGTGGTCTCGCTGGTGGAGAGGGAAGCGACGGTGGTGGGAATTGGCAACATCGTTGGGTTCGGGGAGGAGGTTGCCCAGCACTTCATAAACCGAGGTAGGGAAGTTGTATTCCGAGACCTTGATGATTCAAGCCGTCGGGCTTGGATTGGTAATTAGCTTGATCTTCTCGGAGACGCTGGGGCTGGCCGCCGGGGGAATGGTGGTCCCCGGCTACATCGCCCTGATGGTGCACTACCCCCTGAGGATCCTGGGAACCGTGATTGTGGCCTTAATCACCTTCTGGGCGATGAGGTTTTTCTCCAACTTCATGTTCATCTACGGTCGCAGGCGGATTGTTCTGGTTATACTCTTAGGATTCGCCTTCGGCTGGCTGTCTCGAGAGTTCTTGATAATAAAATATCAGGGGATATCGGTTGAGATGCAGGCCATCGGATACATCATCCCCGGACTGATTGCCAACTGGATGGAGCGTCAGGGAGTGATTCCGACCATCTCCACCATGATTATCGCCGCGGTCTTAATCAGGATGTTTCTGATGATTCTATCCGGCGGGGAGGTTCTCTTGTGAGATACCGTGAGGGCAGGGCCTCTCACTGGACTTTGATCTTTCTGGCGGTCTTTTCGCTTCTGCTCTACTTTCTGGCGGAGAGAAGTCAGAAGCCTCAGAGGCAGCCGAATTTCTACACCAGGCTTCAAGCCGCCCAGATATCAGTCCTGGCTCAGGAGGCCATAAAGGATGAGGTCACAAAACTGGGACTGGAGGTCGACCCCGAGAACGACCCCACATTGACGGGTCTTATCGGACCCCAATACAGTCTGATCACCACCGACCGGGGGGAACTTCGAAGTAAGCTCCTCTCCACCAATCCCAACTTCGCGGCCGCCATTGTCGATATGTTTTACAAAGCCCGTTTGAAAAAGGGGGAGGTGGTAGCCATCTGTCTGACCGGCTCCTTTCCGGCCCTCAACATCGCCTGTCTGGCGGCGTGCAAGGCCATGGATTTGACTCCCCTCATCATCACCTCGGTCGGTTCTTCCACCTGGGGCGCCAATCGACCGGAGTTAACCTGGTTGGATCTGGAGACTATCTTGAACCGACGAGGAGTGCTGCCTTACCAGTCTGTGGCGGCCTCCATGGGGGGCGGCAATGATAGGGGACGAGGTCTGTCTCCTGAAGGCAGAGAACTGGTTATGGAGGCGATTCGGCGCAACCAAGTGGAAGTGATCGAAGGGAGCTCTTTGGAGGATAACATCCGAAAGAGAATCGAGATTCTCGACAGAGTCAGGGGCGAAAAGGAGATTGGAGCCTTCGTCAACATCGGTGGAGGTTTGGCCAGCGTCGGCAGCACCCAGAACCGCAAGCTCATTCCAACGGGGCTTTCCAGAAAATTGGGCTTGAGAAACTTCCCCGCCCGGGGGGTCATAAATATCCTGGCGGAGAGGGGAGTGGCGGTCATTCACTTGGTGCGTATCGGTGAGCTTGCCGAGAAGTACGATCTCCCCACAGCCTTCGTCCCCAACCCGGAAATAGGAGAGGGGAGCCTCTTTTTCAAGGAGAGATACTCCATTTCCAGCACCATAATCTACACTGTGATTCTGCTGGCGGTGGTATTTGTCTTCATACGGATTGACGTCAAACATTATCTCTTCCGAAGAAGGGGTTGATGGTCACTCTAACTAAGTGGTGAGAATATTTCTAAGGAGATGAAAATGCAGCACAGATCTTTGCACCTGGTCGCGAAAATCTTCGTTGTAACGCTAATTCTTTTGCCCAATTCAGCCAATACCGAGACGACGTCGAAGTGGGTTTCTCTGAGGCCATTGGGAAGCCCCAGCTATGCGGAACTGCAGGGGAAGGAGAGAACATATAGATATTACCCGGTGACCTCCGCACAGACCGTCGAGATGGAGGTGGTGGGTCCCACGAAGTTGAGAATTGCCACCAGATTGGGTTTCTCTCCAGGGATGATGGGCAGGAAGGATTATCGGGTGCAGGTTCTGGAGGCGGAGGAGGTAATCAAGGTTTACTCCACTTCCACCGAGAAGTCCGACCTGACGTTCGTTGGTTCAATGACATTGCCGGGGAAGAAGAGGTATTTCGAGCTGAAGGTGCTCAAGGGCAAACACCGATACGAATTCCGACTCTCCAGCAGCGTGACTGAGACCGTGTATCTGCGGTTCTACCAGCAAGCCAAGAAGGAGAAACCGAAATACGTCTCCTATCAGCCCATCGGCTACAAGCGGGTCTTAAACACCGTTATTACCCAGAAGACCGCTCAGTATTTCGTGGCTGCCGAGAAAGAACCGGTGGTGCTTCAAGTCATTGGGCCGACGAAAGTGAAAATCATCGCCCGGGGGAACGTCGGGAAAGTGGCTGACCAACAGACGGAGTTCAAAGTCGTCGCCCTGGAGGAGGGCCAGGAAATTAAGCGTTTTTCCGCCAAGAGGGGAAAAAGCAAGAGCTTCTATCCCGATGAGAAGAAGCTCTTCCCCACTACCTCCAAGAGCTTCTACTTAGAGGTTCCGAAGGGGGAGCACACATACAAGTTCTATATGCTGAAGTGCGAAGCTAAGTCGGTCTCCCTGAGATTCTACATACCGGAAGATGACCTCGCGAACGAGTGAATGGCGAATGGCAAATAGTGAATGGTGAATAGTGAGCAATGAATAGTCCATTGCTGGGTAGTCCGGTGGCCTCCGCCACCGGGGTAGGTCTGCGCCGCCATGAGTTCAAGTTCTGAAACAACACGGTTCCTGCAGTTTTTGGTTCTTTTCGCCCTCGGCTTGGTCACCTTCCTGGCTCTTTTTTCTCACGCCTCTCCCGGGAGCAAGAGGTTCTGGTCGCTGCAGGCGGAGGTTGACCTCTCCTACGATGACAATATCATCAACTATTCCGATTTCGACCTGGATCTGTTTGAATCCGGGGGTAGAGAGCAGAAGTTCGCCATCGAGAGCAAATCTGATTTCATCACCGCCCCGAAGTTCACCTTGCAGCTGAACCCCAGAATTCTGAAACGGTATGCATCGGAATTAAGCTTCACTTACCGGTACAAGATCTACTCCAAGAACAGCGTGAAGAACTATCACTTCCTGTCGG
>LIZU01000119.1 GCA_001302725.1 candidate division Zixibacteria bacterium DG_27 | reverse complement strand
CAATCTGAAGCAAAAGGTCTCCCAACTCCTCCTTCAATTTCCAGTCGTCTCCGGAGTCGATGGCCTCTATCACCTCGTAAGCCTCTTCGATCAGATAGGGTTTGAGGCTTTGGTGGTCCTGTCTTAAGTCCCAGGGACAACCGTCGGGAGAGCGCAGACGAGCCATCACCTTTACTAATCTCTCAAATCGGTTCATTTTTTCACCCTTGCGGTCGAAGGAAACAAGCAAAAGATGCCGAACGTATAGTAATAAAATAAAACCTAATTAGCTTGACAAACATTTTTAGGGCTATTATCATTTCTGTTTGTCAGAGTGATTTGACGATTTTTTTTAGTCCCATGCGGATCCGTAAGAAGTGGTGATTGAGGTGAATGAAGAGGTCTTACCAAAGCAATATGACCCCAAAAAGACCGAGGATCGGTGGTATCAGTATTGGGAGTCCCGGGGTCTTTTCAAGGCCGACCCCGAAAGCCCCAAGCCCCCTTACAGCATAGTCATTCCGCCGCCCAACGTCACCGACATCCTCCATTTAGGGCACGCCTTAAACAACAGTCTTCAGGATATTTTGGTCCGCTACAAGAGGATCCAGGGTTTCGAGACCGAATGGCTGCCGGGGATTGACCACGCCGGAATCGCCACTCAGGTGGTGGTTGAGAAGAAGCTGGCAGAGGAGGGGAGCAGCCGCCAGAAACTGGGGCGGGAGAAGTTCTTAAAGAGGGTGTGGGAGTGGAAGGATAGAAACGCCAACATCATCATTGAACAGCTCAAGAAAATCGGCTGCTCCTGCGACTGGGATAAAACCAGATTCACCATGGACGAGGGCCTCTCCCTGGCAGTTCTGGAGGTCTTCGTCCACCTCTACAACAAGGGGTTGATTTATAAGGGGAGCTACATCGTCAACTGGTGTCCCCGCTGCCAGACCTCCTTATCCGACGATGAACCCGAAAGGGAGGAGCGGGACGGTCGGCTCTGGTACATAAAATACAAGTTGAAGGGGGAGGACGAATACATCACCGTCGCCACCACCAGGCCGGAGACCATGCTGGGGGATACCGCTGTCGCCGTCCACCCCAGAGATAAACGTTACAAGAAATACATAGGCAAGACCGCCATCCTGCCGATTCTCGACCGCGAGCTTGCTATCGTCGGGGACGAATATGTCGATCCCCAGTTCGGCACCGGCGCCGTCAAGGTCACTCCCGCCCACGACCCCAACGATTTCGAAGTCGGCAATCGCCACAACTTAGAGAAGATCAACGTCCTAAACCCCGATGGCAGCATCAACCAGAATGGTGGCAAGTTTAAAGGTCTGGACCGCTACGAGTGCAGGAAAAGACTGGTCGCGGAGCTGAAAAAAAAGGGACTCTTAGAGAAGGAGGAGAAATACCGGGTCCCGGTCTTGACCTGCTATCGCTGCAACACCGATATCGAGCCTTATCTCTCAGAACAGTGGTTCGTCAAGATGAAGCCGCTGGCTGAGCCGGCTATAAAGGCGGTCAAGGACGGAACCATAAAGTTCTACCCGGAGCACTGGAGCAAGGTATACCTGCACTGGATGGAGAATATCCACGACTGGTGCATCTCCCGGCAGTTGTGGTGGGGGCACCGCATCCCGGTCTGGTATTGCGATGACTGTCCCGAGATAACGGTCTCCAGGACCACCCCGGAGAGTTGCGGCCACTGTGGGGGCAAAAACATCCGCCAGGAAGAGGACGTCCTGGACACCTGGTTCTCCTCCTGGCTGTGGCCCTTTTCCACCTTCGGCTGGCCGGAGAAGACCAGAGAGTTGGAGGTCTTCTATCCCACCAAGCCTCTGTTCACGGCCTCGGAAATCATCTTCCTGTGGGTGGGCAGGATGGTCATGGCCGGGTATGAATTCATGGGCGAGCACCCCTTCACCGACGTTTACATCCACGGCACCGTCCGGGACATAAACGGAATCAAGATGAGCAAATCTCTGGGGAATGGAATCGATCCCCTAGAGATCGTCGAGGATTACGGTGCCGATGCCTTGAGAATGACACTGGTTTTGGTCACCCCGGAGGGGCAAGACCCCTTTTTAGCCAAAAACTCCTTCGAGTTAGGCAGAAACTTCTGCAACAAGCTGTGGAACGCCGGTCGGTTTGTCCTGTCTAATCTCAAAGATTTCGAGGCCAAGGAGGCTGAAACCTTCCCCCCTGACAGAGAATCTCTGGACATGGCCGACCGCTGGATTCTGTCGCGCTTCTACGGGGCGATGGAGACCGTCGAGAACTCCATCGAGACTTATCGGTTCAACCAGGCCGGGAAAGCTCTCTACGATTTCCTCTGGAAGGATTTTTGCGACTGGTATCTGGAATTCATAAAAGAGCGCCTTTACGATGCCGAGCATCCGCGGGAGAAAAGGATACCGCAACTGTTGGCCTCCCACCTGCTGGAGAAGACCCTGGTGGCTCTGTCTCCGTTTGTTCCCTACATCTCCGAGGAGATCTGGCAGAGGTTGTCCAAGAGAATCTATCCCGACGGCTCCCCCTGGACCGTCAACCACGCTGGCTGGCCGGAGACAAGAAAAGACTACATCGACCTGGCCTTGGAGTCAGAGTTCTCGCAGCTTCAGGAGGTCATCTATTCTGTCCGCAGCATCCGCTCGGAGATGAACGTCAAGCCCACGAAGAGAGCTGACACCATCATAAGAACCGACAGTCCCGAACTCCAGGAGTTGCTGGAGAAAAACAGGCACTATATAATCCAGCTGGGGAAGGTCGGCAACCTGGAGATCTCTCCAGAAGCTCAGAAACCACAACACGCCGCCTCCGCCGTCGTCAGGGGAGCGGAAATCTACGTCCCCCTGGAGGGTTTGATCGATCTGGAGATCGAGAAATCACGTCTGGAAAAGGAGATGGAAAGGCTCAACGAGCAAATCGACAAGACCGCCAGGAAACTGAACAACAAGGATTTCACCGACAAGGCTCCCTCGGAGGTGGTCGAGAGAGAGAAAGCCAAGCAACAGGAATATCAACAGATGCTCGACAAAATCGTCAAGAACCTCGAAAGCTTAGTGGGATGGTGAGCGGCGGACTTTAGTCTCCGGCGTACAATGAGAACAGCTGAGATCGGGAGGAGAATATGAGAACAATCACACTTTTCATCATAGTCGTCTTTGCGGCCTGCGCCTTCGCCGGGGAATTCAGCCTCACCGTCTATAATCAGGACATAAGCCTGGTGAAACAGAAAGAGGGCTTCAACTTCTCGAAGGGGACCCAGGAGATAAGTTTACAGGGGGTTCCCTCCCGGGTCGACCCCACCTCGGTTCATTTCAAGCCCTTGAAGGATGCGAACAGAATCGCGCTTTTGGAGCAAAACTACCGTTACGATCTGGTGAGCCCCTCCAAGATATTTGAGAGATACTTGGATCATAAGATTCAGCTCACCACCAAGGGGGACAAATTCTACGAGGGCAGCCTCCTGAGTTTCAACGAGGGGCAGATCGTGATCAAGAATGGAGGTCTCTCCATCGTCCGCGTCGATGAGATCAGGGACTATCATTTCCCAGAGCTCCCGGAGGGGCTTTTGACCAAACCGACTTTAGTGTGGCTAATCGAAAGCGACATCAGCGGTCGTCGCGATTGTGAGGTCAGCTATCTAACCAAGGGTTTGAACTGGCACGCCGAATACGTTGCCGTAGTCGACCAGGAAGATAAGAACTTGGAGCTGTCTGGATGGGTGTCGTTGGACAACAACAGTGGAGCCACCTACGAGAACGCCAGGCTCAAGCTGATCGCTGGAGAGGTTCACCTGGTGGAGGCTTATCCGGCCCGCCTCGCTGATATGGAAGGACTGGGTCGCCCTTCGAAGGCGGTGCCCCAATTCGAAGAGCGTGCCTTCTTCGAATATCACCTCTACACGATGACCAGGCCGACAACTCTCAAAGATAAAGAGACCAAGCAACTCTCCCTATTCCCGGCAGCCTCCACTCCGGTCAAAAAGATCTACACCTTCGAGAGCAGGGGCTACTACCCTCGAGCTCGAGGTGAGATGGATCAGAAGGTGGCGGTCACTCTGGAGTTCACCAACGCTTCAAAACAGGGACTGGGGATCCCCCTGCCGCAGGGAAAAGTCAGAGTGTATAAGGCCGACCGAGACGGCTCCCTGGAGTTCGTGGGAGAGGACCGGATCGACCACACCCCCAAAGATGAAAAGGTGCGGGTCTTCGTCGGGAACGCCTTCGATATCGTCGGGGAGAGGACTCAGAAAGAGCGCAAAGAGCTTGCCCCCAAGCTGATCGAGGAAACCTACGAGGTCAAGCTGAGAAATCATAAGGAGGAGAAGGTAGAGGTAGTGGTGGTGGAACGCTTCTACCGCTCCCGGGATTGGGAGATAATTGAATCCAATTACACCTATATAAAGAAGGACGCCTGGACCGTTGAATTCGTCATTCCAGTGAAGCCGGACGGCGAATCCACTCTGGAATACAAGGTCCGGTACCGCTGGTAGGATTAGCTCGTGGTGAGATAAAGTCGTCTCTATTAAACGCTTTCCTGGAGGAGCGATGAAGTATACAAAATATCTTCTGGGGGGTCTATTGATTATCTCGTTTGTCTTTTCGGTCAGCTGCCAGAACAAATACTTAACCGCGGCAAAGATCGCCCTGCAGCTTAGTCCTCCGGACTACGATGAGGCTCTGGTAAATCTCAAGCTCTGCGTCCAGGAGGATCCCAAAAACGCCGAGGCTTATATTCTAATGGGTCAGATCAACGCCGAGAAGAATATGTATCAGGAGATGCTGGAGAGCTTCAGGAAGGCGGAGAGCCTGGATCCTTCCCTGAAGGAGGAGAACGACAAGTGGCGGGAGAACAAGTGGGCCAGGGTCTTCAACAAGGGCCTGCAGGAGATAAGGGCCGAAAACCTCACCTCCGCCAGAGAGCAATTCCGGACCGCCATATTCATCGACTCCACCAAGTGGGAATCGTACGCCAATCTTGGCTTCACCTATTCCCGAATGGACAGCCTGGATGGAGCTTACCTTAGCTACAAAAAGGCCTTCGAGCTCAAAGGAGATGACATAACT
>LIZU01000118.1 GCA_001302725.1 candidate division Zixibacteria bacterium DG_27 | reverse complement strand
AATGTCCGTTCGGCCTTGTTAGTTCCCCACGGCCGAAGTCACTTAACCTCCAATTTGAGAGGCATAAGATAGAGGATTTGCTCTGATTCGAAAAGCGACTTTCCCTCCAGAAGATTCGTCAGCGACTCGATCTCATCGAGTTTTTCGGAAGCGACAGGACCAAAGCCCCAACGCCATCCCCTCTCCGGGAGGGTGATGATCTCAACCTCCACCTCTTTGTCGATTCCGGCTCTCTCCTTTGCGATCTCTAGGGCCAGGAGGAGGCCTCCGAGCTCATCTACAAGTTTAACCTCTTTCCCCTGATTGCCGGTCCAGACCCGTCCCTGAGCAATAGAATCGACGTAGGCTTCCGAGAGCTTCCGACCTTCGGAGACCTTTCTGACGAAGTCCCAATAGAACTCATCGATTATATCCTTTAAAAGCTTCCTTTCTTCCTCATTGAGGTGGATGTAGTCCGACGTAGCCGCGGCCCTTTCGCCGCGGGTGATGATTTCCTTGGTGACTCCGATTTTGTGGTAGAAATCGCGGAGAACAAGCTTACCCCCTAAAACCCCGATGGAGCCGGTGATGGTGGAGGGCTGGGCGACGATCTCATCGCCGCTGCAGGCAATGTAGTAACCGCCGGAGGCGGCGACATCGCTCATGGAGACGACGAACGGTTTTTTCTTTTTGCAGAGGTTAACCTCTCTCAGGATAACATCGGAGGCCAAACCCTCCCCACCCGGGGAGTCGATGCGGAAGACCACCGCCTTGATGGATCTATCCTCTCTTGCTTTCTTGATAGCCTCGGCAATCGTCTCAGAACCCATGGTCTTCCCGAAAAAGAAATCACGTCCGGACCTCCCGGAGGTTATGGCGCCGGTGGCGTAAATGATGGCGATTTTTGGCGGCACCGCCCAGTTGTCCGCATATTCTCTACCGGAACGGTATTTCTTCTCCTCGATTCTCGCGTATCTCTTGCTGGACACCGCCTTTATAATATCCTTAACTTCGTCCCAGTAGGCCAGCCTATCGACGAGGCCGGCTTCTTTCGCTCCCGCTGCAGTATAGGGGCCATTATCAATCTTGTGTTTCACCTCCTCTGTCGACCAGCCGCGGCCGGAGGCGACCTCAGAGGTTAGCTGCTCATATGCATCGTCCAGGATAGAGTTAACGACCTCTCGATAGTGCTCGGACATATCTTTCCGCGTCAGCGGCTCTTTGGCGGATTTGTATTTGCCTGCGGCTTCTATCTCCGCCTCCATTCCCAGCTTGTCCAAGGTCCCCTTGATGAAAGTGGCCTCGGCTTTAAGGCCGGTGAGCCAGACATATCCCGCAGGGACTAAGACGATCTCGTCACAGGCGGAGGCCAGATAATACTCCCTGTTGCCCATGTTTTCAGCGAAGCAGACTACCTTTTTGCCTGTCGCTTTGAAATCGAGAACCGCGGCGCGGAATTCCTGAACGGTGGCAAAACCGAAATTCGGGTTTTCCAACTTCAGAATCATGCCCTTGATCTGAGGGTCTCTCTTGGCTTTTTCAATTGAGGCTAAAACCTCATACACGGAGCGGAGCTTGGGGCCGAAAAGCCTCTTGGGAGGTTTCTGCTCGACCACTTTGCGGTCGAGGGTTATCTCTAGGTATTTAGGCCGTTTTTTGATCAAGGGAGGATAGCGATCGGAAGTCAGGCGCAGGTACGTTGACCCACCTCGGAACTCCCCATCATTGTCGGTATTGAAAATGGAATACACTCCCCATCCGACAGCGTATGAGAGATTCAATTCGGCAGTGAGGCCGAAGTTGTATTCGCTGTCAAGCATCCCGGAAAGCAGCAAGCCATCGATTGGCTTAGCAGTGACTCTGAAGCAGGGGGGGTCCTCTCTGAAACCCGAAGGCACCATCCAGGGACAGCGCGGCGTAGACCCTGAGGATTCTTCCTCCCAGCGGCCGTCAAGGGCGAACGTAAGCCTTCCATCCAAGGTTCGGAGAGCGACACCGAAATCCCAGATGCGATCGATTCTCTGCCCGAAGAAATAAGGTCGATTAAAATTGGAGACCTTACCGCCTACTGAGAGAAACCTCCAGGGACGGCTCACAAAGCCGAAATCCCACAATTTCAGCTTATCGTAATCCCGATTTTTCGAACCGAACCAGCTGTAAGTTGTACCCAAATAGAAGTGGGGGCAGATCTTGGCTCCATAGGCGAGGGAGTAACGTCGCCAGTCCGCCGGCTGACCGTAGCCCATCCACTCAACTTGGAATGCCAGTCGACCGAGAGCCAAAAGAAGGGCATCGTCTCCCTTGAAAGTGGAGTCGGAATAGTAACTGTGGGTGTAGAAGGCCTGAAAGCCTCTCTTAGTCGCCAGACCAGCGGGATTGAAATTCAAGCTGAAAGCATCGTCAGAGGTCGCAACCGAGCTGGTGGGGAAATTCGAGCGACCGGGAGGTGAGACCTGGGCAAAAGCGGCCGTTGCACAAATAGACAGCAAGAGAGGGAGAACGAGGCACTTTCTCAGAGGGTACGGCTCTTTTCCCACTTCCACTCTCCCTTCGTTCTTACAAATGCGGATTTCTCTTACTTGCCTACGACCTCAATGGTTCCGATGCCATCGATGTTCATCTCAATGGTGGACTTCCCATCACCGGCAATCCCTTCCAAGCGGGTGCGATCAAGGAGGGTGGGGGTGATGGGGAAGTTGCTGGCATGGATACTCCCGCCAGAATCGACCGTGGCCACCATCCTGGTGGAGGTGTTCTTGGGAAGAGTTACCTCGATATCGGAGTATTTATTGGAGATGCTGAGGTGGGAATCACTAAGCTCGGCGAAATCTGCACTGATCTTTGAATAGACTGTCTCCAGCCTATTCGAACCTCCGGTGAGGGTTATATTCGAGGCGATGATCTTCTCATAGCTGGTCTCGGCGGTCAGTTGACCTTTCACATTCTCAAACTCGATTTTGCCATAACTGGTCTTGAAAGAGATGGGAGAATCACCGGCATTGACATTTAAGGCCTTTATCTTTCCGTAGCTGGTTGAGGCCGCCACCTTCCCCTTGACGCTTTCCATGATGATACTGCCGTAGCTTGATACCAAGACGATCTCTTCGCCCTTGGCGTCGACGCCAGTCACAGAAATGTTGCCGTAGCTGCTTTCAGCATGAAGTTCCCCTTCGATCTTCTCCAAGACGATTTTATCGTAGGAGGTGCGGATATTGGTCTTTCCTTGGGCCCGGCTGAGGATGACACTGCCGTAATCGTTGTCGACGGTCACCTCCCCAAAGGGGCCCTGCAAGTCCAAATCGAAGTAAGCGGTGCGGGATTCAATCTTCATTCCCGCTGGGAGGTGGACCTCCAGGGTCAATCTGACGCTGCGATCACCTCCCCGCCAGGGTGCCCGGGAGGGGCTCTTCACCCGCAGGCTGACCTCTCCATCCTCCTGGTCCAGCGTGATGTCCACCATCTCGGCGAACCGCTGCGCTTCCTTCTCCGATTTTGCCTTGGCCACCAGTTCGAATTGCACTTCCACCTGTTTTCCGTTCCAGGTTTCAACGAGGAGCTCCCCGGCGATATTGTCCGGGGTCGTCAGTGTGAAAAGCTCCATCCTCCCCTCGGAGACTTTGAGGCTCCCGGTCTTCACATACTTCTCGCCGGCGAAGGTATAGCTTGGGGATTCGAGAACGAAAAGCAGGGCAAGCAATACGAGACAAAAATAACTCAATGTGCTGGGACCGTTTCTATAGATTCTGCTTTTCATAGCGAATGCTCCTTTGCAAGCATTCTCTCTTCTCCCAATGAAGAATACGAAGGGCAGCAAGTCAAGTTTCAAATGATAGAAGGGAACTGGGACCATTACTTACCAATGTCTGAGAGCCGGTGCCCAAGACCTCTTTGCCTGGTTATCTCATAAAGAAAGATGCTGCAGGCGGTAGCGACATTAAGCGACTCCAAAGAGGAAATGGTCGGAATTCTGACAGAGGAGTCCGCCAGGCTCCTGAGATCCTCGGAAACTCCGGTCGGTTCGCTGCCTATAAGCAAACAGACCCGTTCTGGGAATCTCCTTCGGCGTATGTCGATTTGCGCCCTGGGATCACAGGCGATAACCTCGAAGTCTTTGTCCTTCAGTGTCTTGATCAGCTCCCTGGCAAAGAGTTGCAATCCGGCCGCGGTGGTCGCCTCAGAAAAGATGGGCAGGTAGAAAAGGGAACCCATGCTGGCTCTGACCACTTTGGGATTGAAAAGCTCAACGCACCCTTTGGTCAAAAAAACTGCTCCCACTCCGAAACCGTGGGCAGCTCGGATGATGGTCCCCAGATTCCCTGGATCTTTCAAATCTTCAATCAGGAGGGCCAAGTTGACCTCCTCCCAGGGGAGATCGTCGAGGCCGAACTTCTTGACTCTCACCAACCCCAGCACGCCTTGAGGCGTTTCGGTCTCGCAAAGAGAGTTTATCTCTTTCCGGTCTGTTGAAAAGAGGGGGATCTTCTGAAGTGCTATGCTTTCTCCCAGTTTCGATTTCAAGAAGCCTTCGAGGGCGTCTTGAGCGAGGTAGATCTCATCCACAGTCCAGTCGGAGGCAATGGCGGTTTCTATGAGCCTTCTCCCCTCTATCAGGAAAAGGCCCTCCTTCTGCCGATGTTTCTTCAGTTTGAGTCTCCGGAGATACCTCAATCTCTGCTTTGAGAGGCTTTCTATTTTGGCCATACAACGATAATTGTTGATTTTAGCATTCAAGCCAATTAGAATATAAAAAAGAACGGAGGCAGCGAAAGAGGTTTCATGCTCAGATCAGACATTTTCTCCCTTCTCAAGAGAGGTTTGGTCGTTGCGCTCTGCCTTTCTTTTCCTTCTCAACTCCGGGCGGAGAGCTCTCAAGATAGGATAATCGAGCTGCGCCGGAATATCTGGCCGCCATCTATTGCCGTCCTCAGCGATACGCCCACAAGGCAGGATTTCAGATGGGCTTTGGTTCTCTCCGGTGGTGGAGCCAGAGGCCTGGCTCAGATAGGGGTGTTGCAGGTTTTCGAGGAGCACGGTCTGGTCCCCGATCTGATCGTCGGCAACAGCATGGGAGGGATTATCGGGGGG
>LIZU01000117.1 GCA_001302725.1 candidate division Zixibacteria bacterium DG_27 | reverse complement strand
GGTTCCGATGTAGACGGCGTGATAACCGTCCTCGAAGAGCTCATCTATGGTCATAAGCCTACCGATGACGAAGCTGCACTTGACCTCCACCCCCATCGCTTGAAGATAGTCGACCTCCGATTGGACGATACTCTTCGGTAACCTGAACTCCGGTATGCCGTAAACTAAAACCCCCCCGGGCTTATGCAGGGCCTCGAAGATGGTTACGTGGTGTCCAAGTTTGATGAGGTCGCCCGCTACCGTTAAGCCTCCGGGCCCAGAGCCGACCACCGCCACCCTCTTCCCGGTTGAGGGGAGAATCTCCGGGATTTCGATCTCTTCGTGTTCCCTCTCCCAGTCGGCACAGAATCGCTCCAAGTTGCCGATGGCCACCGGCTGAAATTTCTTGCTGAGGACACAGACCTCCTCGCACTGCTCCTCCTGAGGACAGACCCGGCCGCAGATCGCCGGGAGGCTGTTGGTCTCTTTGATTTTCTTGGCGGCCTCCGAGAATTTCCCCTCGTATATTAGTTGTATGAACGCGGGAATATCGATCTCCACCGGACACCCTTTGATACAGGGGGGCTTAGGGCATTGCAGACACCTCTCGGCCTCCTTCTGGGCCAATTCCGGGGTGTAGCCGTGGGGAACCTCTTTGAAGTTGCGCTTTCTCTCCTGGGGATCCTGCTCCGGCATCGGCTGCCGGGGAATTTTCATTCGAGTCTTCTTATCTGGTTGTTCTTTGGGAAGCTGCAGGTTCATCGGGAAAATCACGCTTTCTTCAGGGCCGCCTCTTTGGCGCACTCCCTTTTGAATTTCTCCAGGGATTGTCTCTCGTAGCTTTCATACATCGAAAGGCGCTTGGTCAGAAGATCGAAATCGACCTGGTGGCCATCGAAGTCGGGTCCGTCGACACAGGCAAATTTGGTCTTGCCTCCGACCGATACCCGACAGACACCACACATCCCGGTGGCATCAATCATTATGGGATTTAAAGATACCCAGGTCGGGATTCCCATCGGTCTGGTGGTGCTGGTCACGAACTTCATCATCGGCACCGGCCCGATCGCCAGGATGTGATCGATCCTCTTGCCTCTCTCGTGAAGCTCCTTTAGGGCATCGGTAACGAAACCTTTCTTGCCATAGGTACCGTCATCGGTGGTGACGTAGAGCTCATCGGTCACCTTCTGCATCTCTTCTTCGTAGAAGAGCAGGTCTTTGGTGCGAGCTCCGATTATGCCGATGACGTGGAGTCCTCTCTTCTTGGCCTCCCTGGCGACCGGGTGAATGGGGGCGATGCCGATGCCTCCCCCGATGACCATGAAGTTCCCCTTCTCGGGATAGTGAGAGGCAACCCCCATGGGGCCGACCAGATCACAGATTTCCTCTCCGGCCTTTTTGGTGGATAGAAGGGTGGTGGATTGACCTATAATCTGATAGATCACCGTAACGGTTCCTTTTTCAGCGTCCATGTCCGCCAGCGACATCGGGATTCTCTCTCCGTCCTCGCGGATTCGCAGTACCATAAACTGCCCCGGCCTTATCTTCTTTGCTACCAGGGGGCTGTCAAACACTATTCTATAATTGGTTTCGTTCAGTCTCTGGTGCTTAAGAATTTTGACCACGGTGTAACCTGATGGTTGAAATTGCTACTTATTTCACAAACTTTCGGACGATTATAAACAATTTCAAGGAGAAAGACAACCGGTTTGTTTCAGAAATGAGTCGAGAAGCCACCGGGGAAACCAGCGTGGGTGGCAGCGAATGAAGGGCAGGCGGATTCGCAGAAGGGTCTTCCCCCTGGGGAGGCCGATTGATCGCTTCGGGGACGAAACGCCGATCATCGCCGCAATCTTCTCTGCAAGAGAGGCATTCCCGCGGTCGCCACCAGATCTCTGAACCCTTCGATCGGGACAGAATCTTGAGGAGGCTCAAAGACTGAAGGGAAGGAGGATCTGTCCCAAAACCAGAACCCCGAGGGCGCGGCCGCCGGTGCTGGTGATTTTCGCTCTGCTAGGTCAGAAATCTCTTCTAAAGAATCCTCCGCTCTTGCCGAAATAGAAATCAGCACCCGACAATCCACAGAAGACTCAAAGGGGGGAGTGATTCTGGAATTCGATGAATACAGGGGGCATTTAATTTTGGCGAAGGGCTGCTCATGGTCACCTTCGTGCCGGAGTGTGGCCTGTCTCCGTCGCTTCATCCGATGGATGGTACCCGTCTCCTTGCACTTGCCGTATAGATCCCTGGGCAGAAGATAGCAGGACACCCAAGCGGTAGTAGTCAACGAGAGGGGGGCAACAAAAACCCCGAGGAAAACCCGGGGTTTTTGTGTGGCCAGTCGTTGCCTCTCTATACTACGCCCCGCTGACCGTCATCTCTCTCACTTTGATGGTGGGGGCACAGGTGGTGGTCATAAACCTCAGGTCATCGCCGACCATCTCGACCTCTCTTAGAATGTCGAGCATATTGCCAGCGATAGTGGCCTCCTCCACCGGATAGGTGAGCTCGCCGTTCTCAATCCACAGACCCATGGCCCCGCGGGAAAGATCTCCGGTGGCCATATTCAGGCCGAAGCCCATCATCCGGGTCACATACAGACCCTCTTTGACGCTGGCGATTATCTCCTCCGGGGAGGATTTGCCCTCCTGCAGGTAGAAATTCCAGGAGCCGATGCGGGGGATACTGGAGTAACCTCTCTGGGCGTTGCCGGTCGGTTCGGTTCCCACCTTGTTGGCGGTGTAAGTGTCGTAGAAATACCTTTGCAAGATACCGTTGTCGATCACGATCTTTCCAGAGGTGGGCAAACCCTCGCCGTCGAGCGGAGCGGACCCCACCGCCTTGGGGATGGTGCCGTCGTCTATGACAGTCACCAGGGGGGAGGCAATTTCTTCCCCTAATTTGTCAACCAAGTAGGTCTGTCGTTTGTAAACGCGGTCGCCGTTCAAAGCCCCGAAAATGCTCCCTATGATCGAGGCCGACATCAGAGGCTCAAAGACCACCGGGACCCGTTTGGTCTGAGCTTTTTTCGCTCCCAACTGGCTGACGGTTCTTTTGGCCGCCACCGTCGCCACCTCCTTGGGGGAATCCAGCTGTCGGAAAAACCTCTTGTATGAGAACCAGAAGCCGGTCTGCATCTTCCCCTCCTGCATCGCCACCGGGACGCAGACTAGATAACAATAGGTGGACTTGTAGGAATGCAATACTCCGTGGGAATTGGCTAACACTCTGAGACTATCCCCGTCATAGACGGTGGCACCGTGGGAGTTGTTGATCCTCTCATCGTAGGCGAAGGCGGTCTCTTCCATCTCCTTGCAGGCCTCGATCTTCCAGTCGGTGCTGAGGTTCTGGAGTTCGGAGTCGAAAAGGCCCAGGTCTGGATATCCAAATCCGCCGGCGATTGTCGGAAGGCCGTTGTATTCGTCCTTAGAGGTCTCCTTCGCTAGTGCCACCGCCTTTTCGATGAAGGCCTCGATCGACTTTTTCGAGAAATCCGACGTGTAGGAAAAGCCGAGCTTCTTGCCCGCGAAGACCCTCAGGCCTAAACCCTTGGAGGTGGCTTGTTTTAAGGTCTCGATCTTTCCCATCCTGGTGCCGACTTCCGATTCCCGGCCTTCTTCGAGAAAGACCTCCGCCTCGTCAGCACCTGATTTAATGGCCTTCCTCACTACCTCGGAGGCAAACTCTTTGTGATTCATCTATGGCTCCGGTTAGGTCAGGTGTTCCCGATCATGGATCTTCCTTTGATGGCGGTGCCGCCAACGGTTATGGAGGCGATTTTGGTGGTAGGCAGGCCCACCCCCACCGGCACCATCTGACCGTTTTTGCCGCAATTTCCGATTCCGCTGTCTAACTCCAGGTCGTTGCCGATCATCTCGACCTTGGAGAGGATCTCCGGCCCAACGCCGATCAGGTTGGCGCCCTTGACCGGCCTGGTGATTTTCCCCTCCTCAATCAAGTAGCCTTCGGTCACTTGGAAGACGAAATTCCCGTTGGAGATGTCCACTTGCCCGCCTCCGAAGCTCTTGGCGTAGAATCCGCTCTTCACGGAGGCGATGATCTCCTCTGGCTCGTATTTCCCGGGGAGCATGTAAGTGTTGGTCATCCTCGGCATGGGGTAGTGTTTGAAGGATTCCCGGCGACCGTTGCCGGTCGGCTTCAAACCCATAAGCTTGGCGTTGAGGTGATCGCACATATACCCCCGCAGGACTCCGTCTTCGATGAGGATATTCTTGCGGGTCGGCTCTCCCTCGTCATCGATTGAGATCGAACCCCGGCGGTTGGGGATGATACCTTCGTCGATAACGGTGACCCCGTCGGAGGCTACCTTCTCACCAATGCGGTCGGAGTATAGGGAGGTCTTCTTGCGGTTGAAATCCGCCTCCAGACCGTGTCCGATGGCCTCATGGAGCAGAATTCCGGCCCAGCCATTGCCTAAAACCACGGTCTGCATCCCCGCCGGAGCCTCGATCGCTTCCAGATTCGTGGCCGCCATTCTCACGGCCTCCTTGGCCACCACCTCTGGGGTGAGTTTCTCGAAGTGGTCGAAGCCGATTCGGCCTCCGCCGCCATAGTAGCCGTTCTGTCTCTCCTCTCCCTCCTCAACGGTGGCGGTCACGTTGATTCGGGTCATAACCTGCTCGTCTTTGGCCAGGACCCCGTTGGAGTTGGCCACCGTGAGGTAGTTGAGCGAATCCCAGAAGGAGCCCATCACCTGAATCACCCTGGAATCCTCCTCGTAGGCGCTTTTGTTGGCCCGCCAGAGCAGATCGGATTTCTCTTTGACCGCCACCTCGTTGGGATTGACTCTAATGGGGGAGATCGGCTTCACCTTTCGGGGAGAGACATCCACCGGTGTAAGCTTCCCTGCAGGGGCATTACCGGCGATGTAGGAGGCCACCTCCGCGGCCTTCTTCAGGCTGTCAAAGGAGAGATCGTCGGAGTAAGCATATCCGGTCTTCTCCCCGGAGATAACCCTGACTCCCACTCCGGTGCTGATTCCACATTGGGCCTGGCGGATTTTGTTCTCCTCCAGTGTCACCCCATTCAGGATTGAATACTGGAAGTAGATGTCTGCGAACTCTCCCCCT
>LIZU01000116.1 GCA_001302725.1 candidate division Zixibacteria bacterium DG_27 | reverse complement strand
GATGAGATCGCCTCTCGTATGCGCGCCCTCAAACCTCCAGTTTTGGGCCGAATTGAAGGTGACAGGTTTCTGATTGATTTAAGGACCGTCCTCGGAGACGAAGATGGGATCCTAATTGAACACCTAAACGCCCTGTAGAGGTCCCCGTTGCCGCATAAACTGAAAGCCCGACCAGAAGGCCGGGCTTTTTACCTTCCAGGAGGAGAGCTCAGAAAGGGTTATCTACCTACTTACGGCGTACTTGGAGAAGTGCTCGATCTTGAATTTCAGAACGCCATCTTCGACCTTCTTTGTCTTAACCTTTTCCCACAGGTCGGTCTCTGGATTGTAATACCTCAGGACCGCTTTCTCGCCATCTTCTAAGCCTAGCCACAGGGCATCGATTAGGAGCTCGGGCTTCTTCTTTTTGAACTTCAGACCATCAGGGCCAAAGTCGAATTCGGCCCGGAAACCCCACTGCCCGGCGTCCTCCACCCAGTAGATGTTCTTGACTACCGCAACAGTGATATTTTTATTTTCTTCAATGGCCCGGACCGGGACGATGAAGTAGTTCAGAACAGCAGGCTGCGCGGGGTCAAAGAAGGTCCACCTCCACTCATTGTCTTCGTCCTTAACACAGACAACGTCGCAGCTCACCCGGACGGTATCAGATTCGGGCTGCATCTGAGGCCATATGGCCACGGCGGGGAGTGCCTCCTGAGGTGACTCGGTGGGCGCTGACCCTAGACCGTCCTCTCCCGGCGATGTCATGCTGATCTTCCCGCAGCCATAGAGGCCCAAAGCTAAGCTCCCTAGCACAACCAGGAGTATCAAAAACGTACGGTGTCTTGGCATTTTAGCTCTCCTCCTCTTTCGAGTCCTCTCGATCTTTTAGTCGAAAAGCTATCTGCAATCAGCCTGCCAGCCTTCGGAGTATTTTATGGCCACGCCTTACCGTATATCCGACAACGAGTTGTGGCAGCAATCGGGTTCCGACCTGCACAATCCCGACCCAAGATTATTGGCTCTGCCCGAGATAATGTCGATTAAACCCGATAATTCCTTGTCTTTTTCACCGCTAAAGTTGAGTTTGGCTGGAAAACTATGGCGGAGGCCAACAAAATAATGGAGGGTTGATATATTGATTCCCGGAGGAATGATTAATCGTCTAAGTCATTTCCATTTAAACAAGATACTCGTGCAGGTGTCGATATAAATTCTTCGCCTTTTCTCTACCGACCAAAAACTAAAAGCCCGACCTTTTGGTCGGGCTTTTTATCTTCCAGGAGGAGAGCTCAGAAAGCGTCCTGTACCTAACTTACGGCATACTTGGAGAAGTGGGGGATGTAGAACTTGACCTTGTTCCTTTCAACTGTATCGGCAGAGATCTCTTCCCACAGATCGGTGTCCTGCTGGTAAAACCTCAGAACCGCCTCGTCGCCATCTTGGAGGTCTAACCAGAGGGCATCGATGATCAACGTGGGCCGTCTGTCGGGATCGAACACCAGGCCATCGGGTCCGAAGTCAAATTCGGCCATGTAGCTCCATCGCTGGTTGTCCTCGTCCCAGTATGTATTCCTGACTACGGCAACAGCGATGGTGGTCCTCTCCTCCACGGCTCCGGAGGGGACGATGAACCAATGGTAGCGACCGGGCAGATCCAGGTCCAG
Source organism: candidate division Zixibacteria bacterium DG_27 (assembly GCA_001302725.1). Lineage (GTDB taxonomy): Bacteria > Zixibacteria > MSB-5A5 > DG-27 > DG-27 > DG-27. The sequence goes on along the minus strand of LIZU01000116.1, from coordinate 3,459 downwards.
GAAACTCCATCTGTACTCCGAGATTACGCCGTCCACGTAAACGGTGTCACAGCTCACCAGCATCTTAGGCCATAGAACCTCTGCCGGGAGTGCGCTCTTGAGAGGCTCTGCCGGTGGCGCCGAGAGGCCTTCGTCTTCCGACGAGGTCGGCGTTATCTTCCCGCAGCCATAGAGGCCTAAGGCTAAGCTCCCGAGCACAACCAGGAGTATCAAAAACGTACGGTGTCTTGGCATTTTAGCTCTTCTCCTGTTTCGAGTCGTCTCGATCTTTTAGTCGAAAAGCTATCTGCAATCAGCCTGCCAGCGTTGGGAGCATTTTAAGGTCGCACTTTACCGCAAATGGAGCAACGAGTTGTGGTGACGACCGACTTCTGGCCTCTCGAATTTCAATCAAAAAACGTGGGATCTCTCCGAGATAGTGTCGATTCTCTCCAACATTTTTTTGTGTTTTTTCGCTGCCGAGGTTAGATTTGGTAGGAGGGTGGTGGTGGACGCCAATAAAATGGTGGGGAACTAAGACATTGAATGTCGGAGGCATTATGAATCGTTTAAGTCATTCTTATTTAAACAAGATAGTCATGCTGGTGTCGACATGAATCCTTTGCCTTTTCTCTACTGACCAAAAACCGAAAGCCCGACCTTATGGTCGGGCTTTTTACCTTACCACGAGGAGAGCTCAGAAAGCGTCATCTACCTACTTACGGCATACTTGGAGAAGTGCTCGAAGTAGAACTTGACCTTTCCATGTCTGACTGTGGTGCTGCTGATCTCCTCCCACAGTCCGGTGTCCTCGTTATAGTATCTCAGGACGGCTCGGTCTCTATAGTGCAGGTCCAGCCAAGAGGCGTTGAGGACGAGGTAAGCTGATTCCTCGTTGCTGCCATGCCAGCTGCCATAGCCCCAATAGTGATGATCTTCATCGTCGCCGCCATCGCCGTTGCCGAAGGTTAATCCATCAGGGCCAAACTCAAAGAAGGCCACCAGGCTGTAATCGCCGGTATCTTCATCCCAATAGTGATACCTGGTGACAGCGATAGTTATGGTGACGTCTTCTTCAACAGCATCTTCCGGCACTACAAAGTAGTTGTACCAACCGGGTAGAATTAGGTGAACGTAGTTCCACCTATCCTCGTAAATTCGGGCGGTGTGGTAGACGGTGTCGCAGTCCATCAGCAATTTGGGCCACAGAACGTCTGTGGGGAGTCCGCTCTTGGGAGGCTGTATGGGTGGTGTGCTCAGATCCTGACTTTCTGGCGCGGTGGGGTTGATTTTGCCGCAGCCATAGAGGCCCAAAGCTAAGCTCCCGAGTACTACCAGGAGTATCAGAATTGTGCGGTGTCTTGGCATCTCAGCTCTCCTCCTCTTTCTAGGCTTCCGTCTTTTTGCTGAAGAAGCTATTTGCAATGAGCCTGCCAGCCTTGAGAGCATTTTAAGGCCACACCTTACCGCAAATAAAGCAACGAGTTGTGGTGGCGACCGACTTCTGGCCTGTCAGATTTCAATCAAAAAACGTGGGATCTCTCCGAGATAGTGTCGATTCTCTCCAACATTTTTTTGTGTTTTTTCGCTGTCGAGGTTAAATTTGCCTGGAAACTGGTGGTGGATGCCAATAGAATGATGGTGAAGCAAGACATCGAGTGTCGGAGGCAAGATGAATCGTCTAAGCTCCTTTTATTCAGGCAAGATAGCTGTGCTGACGTCGGCGTTAGTTCTTTTGCTTTTCTCGGACCTTGTGGCTGGCAAACCTTTGAGCATCGAGGCCATATACACCCATCCCTTTTTTTACGGGATTTCTCCCCGGGAGGCAATCTGGTCACCCAATTCTGACAAGATCGCCTTCTCCTGGAACGATGGGGGCGAGAGATTCCGGGATGTCTGGCTGTACGACCTGAAAAAGGACAGGCTCTCCTGTCTGACCGATATGGCCGGAATCAAAGAAGATCCAAAAGAGGATGATGAACGAACCCGGGAGGAAAGAAAAGAAGCCGAAAAGCTGAGAGGTGGCGTCAGCTCTCTCAGGTGGTCCCCGGATGGCAAGAAGATCGCCTTCGTCTATTTGGGCGACGTTTTCACGGTGAACGTTGAGAACAAGGAGGCGGTTCGGATCTTGCACACCGAGGCGGGAGAGAAAAACCCTCAATACTCCCCGGATGGGAAATACCTCTCTTTCATCCGAGGGGGAGACCTCTGGTACCTCGACTTGGAAAAGCATCGAGTTGAACAATTGACCACCACCGGGACTGATACTGTGGTCAATGGCGCTGGTTATTACTTAAGCTGGCTTGATGAGGTGTCGTGTTACCGTTGGTCTCCGGACAGCAAAAGGATTGCCTTCATGCGATACGACCTCTCTGAGATCGACCCCATCCTAATTCCCGATTACGTCGGGAAAAAGGTAAAAACTACCGAGCAGAAAAGATCGATAGCGGGCGGGAAATTGGCCAACAGCAAAATCGGTGTCATTAGCTTGAAGGGCCGAGAGACGCTGTGGCTCGATATGGGAGAGGAGACGGAATATTACATTCGTACCTTAAGATGGTCGTCTGCGGGTGATAGATTGCTCCTCGACAAAGTCTCGAAGGCACAAAAGGATCGCTGGATATTGGTTGCTGATTGTCATAGTGGTAAGGTGGAGGAGATCTTCCACGAATCTGACACCGCCTGGGTCTCTTCCATTTCTGGTGAGTGCTTCTGGGGCCGGGAGGGGAAGACAATCGTCTTTTCCTCTGATAGAACCGGTTACAATCACTTATACAGTATTTCGGTGAATGATGGTGAACCAGAACAGTTGACCTCCGGCGATTGGGAAGTGAGGGATCCGGAGGTTCCGTTTGGCGGTTGGTGGGTCTATTTCTTCTCCACCGAGGTTGCCATCCCAGAGCGGCATCTGTTCCTGCTTGACTTGAAGACGGGTAAGAAAGAGCGTTTGACTTTCGAGGAGGGATGGTCTTCTCCACCTCAGAGATACGGGGAGAACATGCTGTCCCCGGATGGGAAAAGGGCGGTGCTTTACTACACCAACAACCTCACCCCCCCGGATTATTGCTCGGTCGATTTGGGAAAGAGGGGGAAGGTCAGCAGGATAACGAACTCCGTCTTGCCGGAATTCTCCGAGTATGAGCTGTCGAGACCGGAGTTTTTCACTTTCGCTTCTGATGTAGATGGCGAAACTGTGCACGCCCTTGTCTGGAAACCTGAGGATTTCGATGCTGCAAAGAGATACCCGCTAATCGTTCATATCCACGGGGCCGGATATGCTCAGGCGGTGTGCAACTACTGGTCGCGAACCAATCTCTTTCATCAGGTGCTGGCTCAAGAGGGCTTTGTTGTCGTTACGGTCGACTATCGGGGCTCTTCTGGCTACGGCCGGAAGTTCAGGACCGATGTCTATCGACATTTGGGGAATTTGGATCTGGAGGATGCCGTCAGCGTGGTTGAATATCTGAACGGTCTCGGTTA
>LIZU01000115.1 GCA_001302725.1 candidate division Zixibacteria bacterium DG_27 | reverse complement strand
CAGTACGTTGAATGGAGTCCCGCGGCTAACTCCCACGACGATTTCTACACCGACGAGAGTTGCAGGGTGTGGTACAAAAATCACATAGCTACAGTCCTAAACCGGGCCAATACCTTCAATGGCAGATTGTACAGAGAAGACCCAACCATCTTTGCCTGGGAGCTTGCCAATGAACCGAGGTGTTCGTCCGACCCTAGCGGCAACACCTTGCAGGCTTGGACGGAGGAGATGTCCGCCTACATAAAGAGCCTGGATTCGCTCCACATGGTGACGAGCGGGTCTGAAGGATTCTACGGTCCGACAGGACCGCCACACAACCCGGTGAGCTGGTTCGGCACCCAGGGGGTGGATTACATTCGCAATCACCAGGTTGCGACCATTGACTTCGCGGTCTTCCACGCCTGGCCTGACTGGTGGGGTATAGGTTACAATACCGCCATTGCCTGGGTGACTGACCACATCGATGATACTGACACTCTACTGGATAAGCCGGTCGTCCTTGAAGAGTACGGGAAACATCGTCCCACAGATACCCGGGATCAGTTCTTCCAGGGCTGGCTGGATGCAATCTATGCCGGGGCGCAGGCCGGGAAGGCAGCCGCCGGCTCCAACCTCTGGATTCTCTATCATGACGACTATCCAGATTACGATGGCTTCGGTGTCTATTATCCGATGGACACCTCCACCGTGGCTATTCTGGAAGCTCACGCAGAAGCAATGAGCGAGTTGACGGGGTTGATCCCGGAGCAAGAGATCAGGTTATATCCTGTTGATCCTCCCATCACTGTTCCCCGAGGTGGGCATTTCTACTATCATGCCACGATCATCAATCATGCCGATAGCAGCGTGAATCTGGATTGCTGGGCTGGCGTCAACCTTCCCAATGGCACACCCTATGGGCCCCTCAAGGTTTACTACGATCTGTCCTTTCCAGCTAATGACTCGGTTGCTTTTTCGAACTTGAGGCAGCACGTACGCCAGGCCGCACCGCTGGGCGATTACCAATACATCGGCTATATAGGGGACTATCCCACAGTTTACGATTCATCCTATTTCCCCTTCACGGTCAGGGAGGAGACAGTTGACGGTGTCGGGGATTGGTCGCTGGAAGGATGGGGCAACATCGATCTATTGCCCGCTTTTAGTGGCCTGATCGGAAACTATCCCAACCCTTTCAATGCCACGAGTGTCATAGACTATCAGGTGCCTCTCAACAGCTACGTCAAGCTAGAGATATACAACATGCTCGGCCAGAAGGTAGCAACATTAGTAGAGAGCAAACAGCAGACAGGACACAGGTGTGTCGTCTGGGATGCTTCAGAGGTCTCTTCCGGCATCTATTTCTGCAAATTGACTGCTGGGGAACGCTCTGAGACAAGAAAGATGATGCTGGTGAAGTGAGGTACCGCTATTTCGTTTTTCCGACATAGGCTATCGTATAGGCCTCAGTGTCGAAGTACTTCTGGGCCACCTCCCGGACTTGCTCCTTTGTGACCTTCCTTAGCTTTTTGAGATACTCGTCCTCGTAATCGTATCCCACCCCCAGATATTCGTTCACTCCCATATAGTAAGCTTGATTGTTTCTTGCAAGTCGGGCTGTCAACTTGCTCCCCCAGAGGGAATTGACTGCTCTGGACAGCTCCCGTTCGGAGACGTAGCTGTCTTTCATCTTGGAGATTTCAGCTAATATTCCCTCCTTGGCGATGATAAAATTCTCCCAGCCGGTGCCCATGCTGACGTAAAACCATCCGAAATCCCGGTCGAAATTCACTGTAGAACCGACACTGTAAGCCAATCCCTGGATCTCCCGCAATTCTAATCCTAAGTGGGAGGAGAGAATAGCATTCGCCACTACTAAGGCGATGGCATCGTCACTCTCTATTCCGCAGGTGAGGTTACCCAGATAGATGTAAACCTGTTCCTTTTCCATCTCAAACTGAGCAGTTTTTCTAACCTCCGATTTCTCGGGAACAGACAATTGAGGGTAGCTTTCTCCGCTCGGTTTCATGTCATCGAAGTACTTCCTGACAAGCTCCAACATCTTATCCGGAGGGTAGTTCGTCACCACTGTCAGAATCAGGTTTTCCGGGCCGTAGAAATATCCGTGGAAGTCAAGTAGGTCTTGTCGGGTGAAGTTCTCCACGGTTTCATTCTTGCCCAGAATCGGTCTGTTGTATGGATGAAAGCTGAAAAGGACAGAGTAAAAGAGCTTCCTGCAGGCTTTGTAGGTGCTTTCCTCCTCCATTGCCTGAAGCCGCTTGACCTCCATTTTCGTCTTGCGAATTTCCCCCTCCGGGAAGGAGGGATTCTTGATAATGTCAGAAAACAGCTGCAGCCCCTTTTCGGTGAACTCGTCGATGGTTTCAAACTTGAGAAAGGTATAAGCGGGGGTGGTATATCTGTCATCGTAGGGGATGTAAGGGTTGTCGTTGGTGATGATGTTGGCGCCGATAGCATCCAGATCTTTGGAGAGCTCTTCTGCGGAGCGGGTGGTGGTCCCCTTGGTCAACATGCGGTTGACGAAATCTGCAATCCCGGTCTGCTCGGAAGGTTCCAGAAGGACTCGACTCTTCCCTATAATGTTTACCCCTAAAACTCGGCTGTCGGGGTTGCTTTTGATTATGACGGCCAGGCCGTTCTTGAGAGTTGCCTTCTTGTATTTGGTGTGAGAGCCTCCACCGAAGGCAAAGCCGAACAGTAGAGTTCCTGAGAGTAGTGCCATTAGGACAACAGAGATAGTTCTCTTCATGAATTGCTTCCTTTCCTTATTCCGGTACGACCGCGGTGGCGGTGTATTTCAGATCGGAGGAATATTTCCGGGCGATTCTGGAGATGTCGCGGGGCCCCACTTTGGAGAGGTTGTCCACGTAGCTGGCGATGAAATCGTAACCGCAATTCTGGAGAATCTGCGCCTTCATGAATGCGTAGAAGTGCAGCTTGTCCTCCAGGTAGTATTCGTTGGCTTTCGATTTGACGATGAAGCGGCCGACATCCTCCTGGGTGAATCGATCCTGGGTGAAGCCTCTTATGACGGCGTTGACCATCATCACAATGGTTTCCACATCGGCTTTCTTCCCGGCGGTAACAGAGACATGCAAGAGGGAGAACTCCTTCTGGGTTTCCAGATAGGCAGAAACAGTAGTCGCTAACGGAGGGTCAGGCTCGGTCAGAACCTTATACAACGGTGAGGCCTCCCCGGCATCCAACATTTGGGCTATGATCTCGAAGACGTAATAGTCGCGGTTGGAGAAAGGCGGCGCCGGATAGGAGATATTGATATTGGTCACCTTGGTAGGAAATCGCAGGATTTCAGTGCTGTTGGCGGGGGAGAAGTTGAAGCGGACCTCCATCCCCGGCGGGAGAGATTTTCTCTGCCACCTGCCGAAGTATTTTTTGATCAGTTTTTTCATATGCTTGGTCTTGAAATCCCCGATCACCAGGAGGGTCATGTTGTTGGGAATGTAATGCGACTTCCAGTAATCGATGACTTCCTCTCTTGCGATCGAGGAGATGACCTCGGTGTTGCCGATGACAGGCAGGGCGTAGGGTGAATCCCCGAAAAGGATTCGATCGTGGAATTTCTCCACCTGATAGTTGATGTCATCGTCGCCCATCTTTATCTCCTCGATGACCACCTTCTGTTCCTTGATATATTCCTCCTCCGGGAAGGCTGAGGCGAAAAGCTGGTCGGACTGAATGGCCATCCCTTCTTCGATGAACTCCTTCGGCATCAGAATGAAAAATGTGGTCATCTCTTTTCTGGTGAAGGCGTTGATATAACCACCATAGTTCTTGATTCCCTCGTTGATGTCGATTCGGCTTCTGGTGGCGGTTCCGTCGAAGAGCAGGTGTTCCAGAAAATGGCTGAAGCCGTTGTTGCGTTCATTTTCGTACTTGCTGCCGGCACCGACGCAGACGATGGAGGTTATCATCGGGCTGGCGTGGTTTTCTTTTAAGATGACCTTCATTCCGTTGTCAAGCTGGTATTGAGTGGTCGGCGAAGGGGAGAATTTACCCGCCTGTGAAGCTGTAAGCGGCAGGAGAGAGGAAAGAAAAAAAACAACTGCAATGGTGGTGACGTTTTCTATTCTGGACATCAGACCTCCGAAAGTGAAATAACCAGGCCCAGCGTTAAGGCTTTCTCGAGTAAGTTATGTAATTGTTTAGAATGGTTTTGTCAAGCACCCATTTGGACAAAGCAAACAGCAAACAGTAGACAGCAGACAGGCGACGAGCATTACTGCTTTCTGTGAACTAAGTAGGGTAGCCCAGGGGGGGCTGTCGCGGGGACTTACTACCTGCTCGGCCAGGGGTTGTACCCCTGGCCGTCAATCGGCAATGAAAACATGTCTGCAAACAGGCTGTCGGCGATCCTGGAAATCACCTCCGGTCGGTCGTAGAAGCCGGATGCAATTCTGGCTCTGATCAGGCTCAATCTTCTGTGGCCAAGCAGAGGGCCGGTCGGCTCGAAGCATGCAAGCCTTGAACTATGAGCTTTTCTGGTAATACCTTCCGGAATTCTACTCTGACGTGAAAAATCGCTACAACTCAATCAAAAACCTCCCGCCAGAGGTAGAACTCCAGCGACCCTGCTCAAAAACTGACCATTATCTTTGTCGACAATTGAGCGGGGAAACTTTAGCCCTCTTTGGAGGAGAATTATCGGTTAGGTCTGTGGGACCTGCTGGGTGGGGGGATGTGGGTCTAGACTATTTCCTCCTCGTCGCCGGTAAATCCTTCAGCACTCCAGAGAAGATCCTTTATGTCTTGAGGGGCAGATTCTATCTGAGAATCGATCAGATCACGGTTGGAAAGCATCAGCATTGTGTTCTCCGCTTGAAGTGAATCTGCTCTATCCAAGAGGTCTTTCACCTCCGGTATCTTCATCACCTGTTCGGAGAATTTGCTAGAGGCTTTAAGTTCGGATAGAGATTTATCCAGATCCAGCAGTTGGCAGCGACATTCGTCCATATCGTTGATAGCTCGGAGGAGGTTATCGGGGTCGTCCGTTTTCAAGGCGCTCTGTTGCTCTTTCAGGATGCAGCTCATAACCTCGGAGCAACGGACCATCTCAGTGAGCTTATCGATCAACTTCTTCTGGAAGACCCGATTCATATCCGATGTTCTCCCGCGTGATATCATCTATATCATCGGAGAGTAGGTGTCAGACTTTATGCCTTGAGACCTGTCCTGG
>LIZU01000114.1 GCA_001302725.1 candidate division Zixibacteria bacterium DG_27 | reverse complement strand
AGGAAACACAGGTTGCCGCCTGGGTTGGCAGGGAGGAGGGTTTCGCCTCCAGAACGCGGGTGGAGGTTCCTTCCCTCCCGGTCTCCGAACGAACCAAGGATTTCTCCGTAATAGAACTGGGTCTGGAGGAGGAGAGTGCTGTCTGTGAGGCTAAGAGATGTCTGCAGTGTGACCTCCGGCTCCACCTTCAACCAGTGATTTTGCCTCCTGAAAAGTGGCTAGCTTTTGAAACCGAAGCCGTCAGAGATGTTCCCGAGAAGGAGGGGGTATTTCAGCTGTCGAATAAGGAGAAGAAGGTGATCTTGATCTCTGGCTCCGCCAATCTGCGTGAGGCTTTAGAGGAGCAGTTGAGCACTAACGACAAGGCCTGTTTTTTCTATTGTGAAGAAGACCCGATGTTCACGAAACGTGAGACGGAGCTGATTCAGCAATACGTCCAGGTCCACGGGGAGATGCCGGAGGGGAACCTAGACTTGGAGGATCTTTTTTAAGGAGAGAGGAATGCCACAGATTGCACCGGAAGATATAAATGTCCGGGTAATTCGCCCGGAGGATTTCGAGGCTCTGGTGGAGATAGACGCTCAGGTCTTCGGAACTCGGCGCCCGGAGTATTACCAGAGAAAGATCCACACCGCCCTGGAGAAGACCGGACGCGTGGTCACCTCTTTAGTTGCAGAAGTCGAAGGCAGAATCATCGGCTTCATCATGGGGGAGGTCTATCTAGGAGAGTTCGGGATTCCCGAGTCCACCGCCACAATCGACACCATCGGGGTTCATCCCGAATTCCAACGTCAGGCGGTTGCCCGCAAGCTGATGGAGGAGTTCTTGACCACCGTCAAAGCTGCGGGAGTGAGGCTCATTCAAACTCGCATCAACTGGAATGACTGGGGACTTCTGAGGTTTTTCGAGAAGATGGGCTTCTCTCCGGCAAAAGTGATAAATCTGGAATTGAAACTTGAATAGAGATGATTGAGATAGATGAGGAGCTCTGCAAAGGGTGCGGAATATGTGTGGACTTCTGCCCTCTGAAGGTCTTCGAGACCTCAGATAAAATCAACAGCCGAGGATATTACCCTCCGCTTCCGGTCAAGGAGAAAGACTGCGTCGGCTGTAGATTGTGTGAGCTTCTCTGTCCGGAGTTTTCGATCATCATCATTAATGAGTGAAGAGCTTTGAAACGTAACGACAGAATACGTAGAGAGTATCTGAGCCGATTTGCCAATCGCAGCTACTTCATGCAGGGGGACGAATCTGTGGCTTACGGTTCCCTTTATGCGGGTTGTGATTTCTTCGCGGGTTATCCCATCACTCCGGCTTCGGAGGTCGCGGAGGTCATGTCGGCAGAACTGCCTCGGGTGGACGGCTATTATATCCAGATGGAGGACGAGCTCGCCTCTCTCTCGGCGGTGATTGGAGCCGTCTGGGCCGGCGCCAAAGCGATGACCGCCACCTCCGGCCCGGGCTTTTCTCTGATGCAGGAGAACATCGGTTATGCGGTGATGACCGAGACCCCCTGTGTGATCGTCAACGTTCAGCGCTCCGGACCCTCGACCGGACAAGCAACCAAGCCGGCTCAAGGGGATATCATGCAGGCTCGTTGGGGGACTCACGGAGATCATGAGATCATCGCCTTGGCACCCAACTCGGTTCAGGAATGCTTCGATTTGGCGATAGAGGCGTTCAATCTGTCAGAGGAATATCGCACACCAGTAATCATCCTCATGGACGGAGAGGTCGGGCATATGCGCGAGAAGATTACCATGCCCCCCGTGGACAAGGTGAAGATCAGGGAAAGGAAGCTAACCACCGGTGATGAACTCCTCTTCGGCGGAGAGCTCATTCCACCGATGGCAGAGTTCGGCATCGGCCGGTTCATACACGTTACCGGCTCCACTCACAAGGAGTCCGGTATCCGGGATGTCGAGAGTCAGCAAGCTCATCACACCTTGGTCACGAGGTTGTGTAAGAAGATTGCCGACAACCGTGACCGCATTATCAGGTTTGAGGAGAGCTGTCTGGAGGATGCCGACTTCGCCGTTGTCTCCTATGGAGCTACCGCCAGACCGGCTGCCGGCGCAGTGCTTAGGGCTCGAAGTGAAGACAAGAAGGTTGGCATGTTGCGCTTGATCACCATCTGGCCCTTCCCGGAAAGCAAAGTGAGAGAGCTCGGAGCTAGAGTTAGGAAAATCTTCGTCCCGGAGATGAACTTAGGACAATTGTCCCGGGAGGTTGAGAGATTCGTAGGCTGTGAGGTTGTTTCCATTCCAAAGATCGGAGGCATCGCTCACACCATTGATGAGATCTACTCAGCTCTTAAAGGGGAGGTTTAAGGGAGTTGCCTGAAGGTCTTGATAGAAAAGAGGTTGCGGAGAAGCGCAGGCATCGCCTTTTCAAGTATCTTCGCAAGGAGGTTTTGCCTACTGCCTTCTGTCCCGGATGTGGTTGCGGCATTGTCCTCAACTGCTATGCGCACCCAGTTGATGAGCTTCAACTAGATCCCAACGACATCGTAGCTGTCACTGGCATTGGTTGTTCCTCCTGGATTCCGAGCCCATATTTTTTGCGTGACACCTTACACACCACCCACGGCAGACCTATCCCCTTCGCTACCGGCGTGAAGATAATGCAGCCGGAGAAAACCGTGGTGGTAATCGCCGGAGACGGTGACCTCATCGGCATCGGCGGAAATCACCTGATTCATGCCGCTCGCAGGAACGTCGACATCAAGGTTTTTTTGGTTAACAATCTGATTTACGGTATGACCGGGGGACAACTCGCTCCCACCACTCCCTTGGGAATTTCGACAACCACTTCTCCTCACGGCAACGTCGAGCATCCCTTTGAAATTGCCGAACTGATAGCCGCCGCCGGAGCCAGCTACGTTGCCCGCTGGACCACCTACCACGTTTTCCCGTTGATGGAGTCGATGCAGATGGCTTTGACCCAAAAGGGGTTTTGCTTCATAGAAATCCGCTCCCAATGCCCCATCAGTTACGGCAGAAGGGTTGGGAAAAGGACTGGAAGTGAGGCCTTGCAGGAATACAAGGAATCCTCGGTGAGAATCGAAGATGCCACGGAGATGAGTCCTGAGGAGTTGGTGGGGAAAATCATCATCGGGAAGCTCGTCAAACGGGAGAAAGAAGAGTTCACCGATAATCTTCGCAAGCTTAACCTGGAATTGAGGACGAGAAAAATCGGCAGAGGCCCTGAAGAATGGAGCCTGTCTTGAGGGAAAAAGATTTCGAGACTCTAAGCATCAGGTTCTCCGGCTTCGGGGGACAGGGCATTGTCCTCGCCGGCGTCATCTATGGAGAAGCAGCCGTCGCGGACGGCTTGAACGCGGTCCAGACCCAGGCATATGGCAGCGCCTCCCGAGGGGGTGCCAGCAAGTGCGATCTGATCATTTCCAGGGAGAAGATTTACGAGCTCGAATCTCCTCAAGTTGACGTTTTGATTTCCATGTCCCAGGATGCATACGAAACTTACGTCGGACATCTCAAGAAAGGTGGGGTCTTGATCGTAGATCAGGACCTGGTTCAGGCAAATCCGGAGGAGGTGGAGATTCACAAAATCAGCGCTAGTGATATTGCCTTCAAGAAATTCGGCCAGAAAATTATCGGGAATATGGTCATTGTCGGCTACCTGGCCGCCTTGCTTGGGATTGTCTCAAAAGAGTCGCTGCAGAAAAGCATTCAGAGGCATCTGCCCCAAAAGGTCGTTGAGGACAACTTCCGGGCCTTGGAGGTGGGGTATAACTTAGGTCTGGAGAGGTCGAAAAATCGTGAGAACTGAGATCCGCATTGCTGGCTTCGGCGGGCAGGGAGTGGTTTTGGCGGGCTTACTTCTGGGCGAAGCCGCCATCCGCGATGGGAAACAGGCAGTTCAGACCCAGTCCTATGGCCCGGAATCACGCGGGGGGGCGGCTCGCAGTGAGGTGTTGATCTCCGATGAAAAGATAGACTACCCCAAGGTGATCGAGGCCGACGTACTGGTGGCTCTATCCCAAGAAGCCTTCGACAAATTTCGGCCGTTTGTCAAAGAGAATGGCGCCGTCATCATCGATAGAGACTTGGTCAAGGTTAAGGAGGATAGACTCCGCTCTGTGCCGTTCACGAAGATGGCGGACACCCTGGGAAAGAAGGTGGTGGCCAACTCGGTGATGCTTGGATATCTCGTGGCCTCAACCCGGGTTATCTCCGCAGAATCTATGCAGGCCGTCATACGTGAGAAGGTCCCCAAACATACCATTGACCTCAACTTGCAGGCTTTTGACAAAGGCATAGAATTCTGGCGCCAGGAGAGGTAATTTTGGATCGGGAGCAATACAATCAGGTCATCAAGGCTATCGGCAAAAGAGACCTCTTCGCGCAGGGTGACGAGGCTTACGCCTATGGAGCTCTATTGGCCGGTTGTCGTTTCTTTGCCGGCTATCCTATCACTCCTGCAACCGAGACTGCGGAGGTGATGTCTCTGCTTCTCCCGCGGGTGGGCGGGACCCACATTCAGATGGAAGACGAGATCGCCAGCATGGGTGCGGTAATCGGGGCTTCGCTGGCCGGGGTCAAATCCATGACCGTCACCTCCGGTCCGGGATTCTCACTTATGCAGGAGAACATAGGTTACGCTTGTATGGTCGAGGCTCCCTGTGTGGTCGTCGATGTCCAGCGTTCCGGTCCCTCCACCGGGCAACCGACAGAGCCCTCTCAGGGAGACATCATGCAGGCCCGCTGGGGTTCTCACGGCGACTATGAAATTATAGCTCTCTCTCCCAACTCCGTTCAGGAATCTTTGAATCTGACGATCGAGTGCTTCAATCACTCCGAGCGGTACCGCAATCCAGTCCTGCTTATGACCGACGGCGAGGTCGGCCACATGCGGGAGGGAATAACCATCCCGGATTATGGAGAATACGAAGTCCACGAGAGGGAGAAACCACGAAAACCGGCTGGGGAGTATGTTCCCTTTCTCCCCGAGGAGGGGAAGGTACCGCGAATTGCCGATTTTGGCTGTGGCTATCACACCTATCTCACCGGTTTGACACACAAGCCCAGCGGTCTGCCTGCAACAGATGATGCCGCCGTTCACACCCGGCTTGTTACCCGCCTTGCGAGAAAATCTCCGAAGATACTGACAAGCTCACCAGAGTTGAAGAACTCTACCTGGACGACGCTGAGGCCGCCATCGTCTGTTACGGGATCACCTCTCGAGCAGCTTCGTATGCGGTTAAGATCCTGCGTTCCCAAGGTAGGAAAGTCGGCTATCTTCGATTGATAACTATCTGGCCGTTTCCGGAGAAGGTTCTCCGTAGCTTGGGGGCGCAGGTTAAGAAGATTCTTGTGCCGGAGATGAATCTGGGGCAGTTGTTTCACAAGGTGAGAGAGGCTGTGGGTCACGACACTGAAGTGACGAAGCTCTCCAGGATCGGTGGAGTAATGCACTCACCTCAGGAGATAATCGAGGCTCTCAAGAATTGAAGGTTTGATGTTTAACCGAGCCGAGAGAATAAAGAGATACCTTCGGGCGGAGATGTATCCCTCCATCTTCTGTGTTGGCTGCGGGATCGGAAACGTCTTGAACAATACCTTACGTGCGATCGATGAGTGTCGCCTCGATCTCGACAAGGTGGTATTCCTTTCCGGAATCGGCTGCTCCTCCCGTCTCCCTGGCTACATAGATGCCGATGGTCTTCACACCACTCACGGCCGCGCACTCACCTTTGCCACCGGGGTCAAGCTGGCCAATTCAGAGTTGACGGTGATCGTTTTCACCGGGGACGGCGATTGTGCCGGAATTGGCGGCAATCATTTCATCCACGCCGCCCGCAGAAACGTCGACATGACCGTGATCGAGATCAACAATTACAACTACGGCATGACTGGAGGGCAGTCATCACCGACAACCCCGGTGTCGGGACTCACCACCACCACTCCTTACGGCTGTGTGGAAGAGCCCTTCGATCTGGCTGAATTGGCTCAAGGGGCGGGAGCTCCCTTTGTCGCCAGGTGGATTCCGGGTTATGCCTACGAGACCATTGCCACCATCAAGAAGGCAATCTTAAAGAAAGGTTTTGCCTTCGTAGAAATTCTCATCCCTTGTCCCACAGGTTACGGGAAAAAAAACAGGATAGAAGAGGGAAAAGAAAGCTGGGATTGGCTCAAGGAGATGACCATTTTGAAGGGGGAGTATGATAGGCTATCTGCGGAGGAGAAACAACGAAATCGCAAGATCATCATCGGGGAGCTGCAGAATATCGAAAAGAAGGAATTCACTCAGGAGTGGAGAAAGCTAGTAGAATCGCTGAAGGGTGAAAGCTGATTGACACCCGATTCCTTATCATGAACTACCTGATCATCGGAAATAGC
>LIZU01000113.1 GCA_001302725.1 candidate division Zixibacteria bacterium DG_27 | reverse complement strand
ACATTTGGAGGGGGGAAAATGCGCGGATGTAAGTCATGGATGTAGAATTGCAGCAGAACCACCAAGGCAGAAAGAAAGGCTACGACGGCAACTATGTTAATCCGTCGGTCTGGGCTAATCTGTTTCCAGAACTTGACTGGAGAAAACATGGCCTGAAATATCCCTCATAATATAGTAAACAAGGGGCGGAGTGCAACTCCGCCCCTAGCATGATGTCTTGTACTGCTCCTGGCGCTCTAGTATCCCAGAACCTTCAGCCAGTCTTTATAGGTGGCTGCCGACTTCTGGAGGGAGCCCAAGTCCTCCTTGTTCAGCTTGAGCTCAATGATTCTCTCCACGCCGCCGGCACCCAGAATTATCGGAACTCCGATGTAGATGTCCTTGATCCCGTATTCCCCGGCGCAATATGCGGAGCAGGGGAAGAGTCTCTTGCGGTCCGAAAGGACGGCATCCACCATCTCGGCGACTGCGGCCGCCGGGGCATAATAAGCCGAACCGGTCTTGAGGAGCTTAACGATCTCTCCGCCACCGTCTCTGGTGCGATCCGAGATGGCTTTAATTCTATCCTCAGGGATAAGCTCAGGTATGGGGATACCTGCCACGGTGGTGTAGTTGGGGAGAGGCACCATGGTGTCACCATGTCCGCCCAAGACCATCGCCTGGATATCGTTCATGGAGACCCCCAACTCCATGGCCACAAAGGCCCGGAAGCGGGTACTGTCCAAGATCCCGGCCTGCCCGAAGACCTTGTTGTGGGGAAACCCGGTGATCTTCTGGGCGTGGTAGGTCATGATGTCCAGAGGATTGGTGACAATAAGATAGAAGGCCTCCGGACAGTGTTTTTTCACCTCCTTGGCGCAGTCCTCCACCACCTTGGCGTTGCTGGTGATCAAATCCTCTCTGGTCATGCCCGGTTTGCGCGGCAACCCTGCGGTCTGCACCACTAAGTCGGCCCCCTTCATGTCTGCAAAATCGTTGGAGCCAACCACGTTGACATCGTAATTCCTGACCGGCCCGGTCTGGAGAAGGTCTAAGCCCTTCCCCTTGGGCATGTCCTCGATGATGTCAACCAAGACGATGTCGGCGATGTTTTTCTCCGCCAAATACATGGCAGTGCACTCCCCGACATGTCCGGCTCCGATGATCGCGACTTTCTTCCTCATAAAAACCTCCTGACTTGTTTATTTCACTTTGTTACAAAATTCACAAATGATCTCAAAAAAACTTGCTGAGCTTTCGTAACTGTTTCAGCGTTGTTTAATAACAAATTCCCCGACTTTTATCAAGTGAAAAATGATGCCGAGCCGAGATTTTTTTCCGCAATCCTTAAGTTCAGCTTGGACGGCAGAGCCATACTACTCACCACTAACTACTCACCGACTGTAATACCGGGACCTGGTGGCCTGCGTCCATAAGAACCAGAAGGTTACAGCCCCTCCCTTTTACGGAGAGAGCTCCGTCAAGCGCTCTCTGCAGACTCTCTTTGGGTTCAATGTATACCTTACTCACTATCTCGGGCGGGAGGCTGGTAACTGCCCAAATTTGCGCCCGTCTCCTCAGTTGGGCGGTACGGTAGAGTTTGTGAAACCCCAAACCCCACTCTTCAGAGGAGGTGAGGACCTCCTCCCAGGAGGAGAATTTCTCTGAGAGCTTCAGCCATTCGTTGTTCCCGATCCCCTGATGGCAGGGCGATACCAGAATCACAATCCCGTCCTCCTTTAGGGCCATTTTGGCGTGTTCCATCGACTTCTGAATCTGGTAGAGGTTTTTGTCCAGCGGAGGGCCGACAACAGCAACAACGATGTCGAACCTCCCCTCAACCTCTCTGGTGAAGACCCGTCTAGCCTTTTGGACTGCGGAGTAAAAAGCTTCGCGGATGTCTCCACAGAAACAGCCCTGCAGGTTCTCTGAGTTTGCGGAGACAACTTGAATTGAGAAGATTCTCTTCGCCCCAAGGAAGCTCAAGGCCTCTTCCATGTCCTGGTGGACTAAATTCCCCTCCAGAGAGAGCGGTTGCGCCTCTTCGCTCAACGCCAGAGCATGGTTGTTCTGGATTGCCCTTCGAGAGGAGATCCCCGGCAGAAACATCTTTCGTCCCCCGGTGTAGCCGGAAAAATAGTGTGGCTCCACCGAGCTGATGGTCAATATGTGAGAGGCTTTGATAACCAGCTTGTGGAGCTCAACCTCGCTCCCAAAGGAGGTCTTCCCAAAGCTCACCAACTGGCTATCGTCATCGCAATTGTGCGAGAGAATTCTCTCCTGGTAGCGCTCGAGATATTCACCGAAGATCTCTTTCAGATCCTCCGGTGAGGGTTTGGGATGCAATCCCGTTGCCACCAGAAATTCTAATTGCCTAGTGCTTCGTAAATAGGGATCAAGCCCCCTCAAGATCTCCGCAGTCGGGGTGGGACGGAAAAGGTCGTTGACCAGGGCTAAGAGGTGCTCGCAATCCTTGAGGAAATAATCGAGTGATTCCAGTCCGAGAGGGTGCCCCAGGCCTTCTTTGAGAGCCTCCTGTAAAGGTAAGCCCCCTTGCTCGGCAGGGGAGAGGATTGTCACCTCCGTCTCTGGCGGGAGGCAGACCGATAAGGTCCTCTGCCCGAAGGGGACTTCAAATTCCATTGTCAACCTGGTTTACCCGCCTGAGGCGGGATTATCGGAGAAGAAATCGGGAAAGAAGAATTCTATCTCCCTCTTTGCGTTCTCGTCGGAGTCGGCGGCGTGGACCGAGTTGCGGGTGTGGTCAACTCCCAGATCCTTGCGGACCGTCCCCGGTCTGGCGTCGGAGGGTTTTGTGGCACCGACCAGATTTCTGAGGGCGCTGACGGCATTGTATCTCTCCAGGGCCATCGGGACGATCGGTCCAGAGCTCATGTATTCCACCAGGTCGTCGTAGAAATGCTTGCCGACATGGACCGCATAGAATTCCTGGGCTCTCTCCTTCGACAGAGCCAGTCTCTTTATGTCCTTGACCATGAACTGGTCGGCCTCCACCCGGCGGATGATCTCGCCGATGAGGTTGCGCTCCACGGCGTCCGGCTTTATGATTAGCAAGGTGTATCTCATGATCCTCGATCTTGCTTTCGCCGCTTTCTCTCTCCCTTGAGCTTCTCAGCGACCATATCGGCAACCTGCGCCGGCAATTCCGCCACCGGTATTCCCACCTTGTTGAAAGCCCGTATCTTCTCTTCGGCGGTTCCGGAGCCCCCGGAGATGATTGCCCCGGCATGACCCATCCTCTTTCCAGGAGGAGCGGTTCTTCCGGCGACGAACGCCACCACCGGCTTGGAGACGTGCTTTTTGATGTATAAGGCCGCTTCCTCCTCGTCGGTGCCACCGATTTCTCCTATTAGAACGATCGCCTCCGTCTGACGGTCAGCCTCGAAAAGCTCCAGACAGTCAATAAAATTGGTTCCGATGATGGGGTCGCCGCCGATCCCCAGGCAGGTCGACTGCCCCAGGCCCTTGAGGCTGAGGTGCCAGACTACCTCGTAAGTGAGTGTGCCGCTGCGGGAGACCACCCCAACCTTGCCCTTCTTGTGGATCTGGCCCGGCATGATGCCAACCTTCGACAGTCCGGGAGAGATCACCCCGGGACAGTTGGGCCCCACCATCCGAACCCCCTTGATTTTGAGATAATTGTAGATTGTGAGCACATCGGTAGTGGGAATACCCTCGGAGATGCACACAATGAGTTTGACGCCGGCATCGATGGCTTCATAGATGGCGTCGGTGGCAAAGACCGGAGGGACGTAGATCACGGAGGTGTTGGCCTGGGTTTCCTTAACCGCCTGCTCGACGGTGTCGAACACCGGAATGCCGTCGACCGACTGCCCCCCCTTGCCGGGGGTGACCCCGCTGGTCACTTTGGTGCCGTATTTCTTCATCTGCAGGGCGTGGAAGGAGCCATCCCGTCCGGTGATCCCCTGAACCACAACTTTCGTTTTTCTATCGACTAGGATTGCCATGTTGAACCTTTCAATCGTTCTTATTTGCTGCCGTAAAGAATTCGGGTGGAAACCTGAAGGTTTCCGCTACAGGCTTAAACTAAGCCGCCTCCGCCAACTCGATTGCCCTCTTGACGACCTCCTCCATGCTGGTGGTAGCGGTCAGATCAATCTCCTCCAAGATCTTGCGGGCAATATCCTCGTTGGTGCCGGTGAGACGGACGACAATCGGGACCTTCGGCTTAAGGCTTTTCACCGCCTGGACAATGCCGTTGGCAACGTCGTCACAGCGGGTGATGCCACCGAAGATGTTTATCAAAATCGCTTTAACTTTCTTGTCGCGGAGGATGATTTTCATGGCGTTTAAGACTTTCTCGGGGCTGGAGCTTCCGCCGATATCCAAGAAGTTGGCTGGCTCCGCCCCGAAATGCTTCACCAGATCCATGGTCGCCATCGCCAGACCGGCGCCGTTGACAATGCAGCCGATATTCCCATCCAGCTTGACAAAGGAGAGGTCGGCATCTTTGGCTTTTGTCTCGGAGGGGTCCTCGGCGGAGAGGTCGCGCATCTTTTCGATATACGGGTTTCTGAAAAGCCCGCTATCGTCGATGTTTATCTTGGCGTCTATGGCCCAGACCTCCCCCTCGCCTGTAACCACTAAAGGATTGATCTCAGCCAGGGAGGCCTCCGCCTCCCAGAAGGCCTTATAGAGCGCCAGTATAATCTTCATCGCGCCTCTAACAATCTTAGGGTCTTTGTAAACGAAATAGGCCAGCTTTTTCGCTTGAAACGGCTGCAGTCCCAGGAAGGGGTCGACGTGGAGCTTCATGATCTTCTCCGGGGTCTTGGCGGCGACCTCCTCGATGTCGATCCCTCCGGCGGGGGAGACCATCATCACCGGCATCTTCTGGGCTCTATCGATGATGACGCCGATGTATGCCTCCGACTTTATATCGCAAGCCTCCGTCACCAGGACCTTCTTGACCTTGAGGCCCTTGATGTCCATTCCCAAAATCTGACTGGCTATCAGGTAGGCCTCTTCGGGATCCTTCGCATACTTGATGCCGCCAGCTTTGCCCCGTCCACCGACGTGCACCTGGGCTTTGATCATGACTGGCTTGCCAATCTCTTCTGCGATCTTTTTGGCCTGTTCCGGTCTGGTTGCCACCTTGCCGGGTGGAACCGGCATCCCGTATTTCCTGAAAATCTCTTTAGCTTGATACTCGTGAATCTTCATCTGGGCTCCTCTGATGTTAACTCATCATCTGATCAATCAGTAACTGCAGATGTTTGGAACTACTTCTTTACTTTCGGTCCCTACGACTTTCGCACACTTAACACATCA
>LIZU01000112.1 GCA_001302725.1 candidate division Zixibacteria bacterium DG_27 | reverse complement strand
CGCCCCCCGAGACACTGGCATTTCGGTTCTCAAGGGACATGCTTGCTTCGGTCAGAAATCTCACAAACCGCGACTCTTCAATTTATGCTTTGGACGTGAGCTTGTCAACTCTTTCGGCAAGCTTCTTACCTTGAGGCAAACATACAGGTCGGGAGCTCATTGACCAGCATCAGTTTCTATCAGCTTTTTCGCTTTCCATAACGGATCTATTTCACGAGCAGCATCGCTCTGGTGCGGGCGAAGTCCCTCACCGTCAGTCTGTAGAAATAGATGCCGGAGGGGAGATCATCGGCCTCCCAAGCAATCGTCCTGTATCCCGGATTCTGTTCACCATCGACCAGCGTTGCCACCTTTTCGCCGAGGAGATTGTAGACTTCCAGTTGAACTCTGCAAAAGGTCGGGAGCTGATAGCTGATGACAGTGCGAGCGTTGAAGGGATTGGGAAAGTTCTGCATCAAGGCGAAATCCCTGGGCAGGTTTTGGGAAAAGTCCTCATCTACGGCATAGATCATAGAATCAAGCTCTGCGGAATAGCCAAAGGGGTAGTCCTGAGTGTCGGGGGTGAGCACCGCAGGGACCAGAACCGCCCTTTCGTAATTCTGGAAATCCTGGATGAAGGCGTAGCCATAGTTGTTGGCATCCAGGGGCACCTCTGTATAGCTGTATTGATTCCCGGTTTTGACTCCGATGAGGTTGGCTCCCCAAAGAGCCTCATCCGAGCCGTTCAGACGCACCAGAAGATGTTTCTCCTCCCCCAGGCTTTCGAAGCTCACATAACTGGAAGCCAAACCCTCCGGGTTGGGGCTGGAGGTTTGTCCTGAGACCGGATAGCTGCTGTGAGTCCTCATGATTGTGATCTTGGGATAGTTGGCTCCCTCCTCGTAATGCAAACCGTCGTCCCGGTCCCCGGTGATGTAATTCCAGAGGCTGAACTCCTCAAACTCCGCATCGAAAGAGGAGCCGAAATCAAGCAGGGCGGAGCCAATGGCATAGTAAGCCTGGAGATTGATGGCATATTCCCAGGTGGTGCGGAGGAGGTCGTGTCCCAACCTTTGATAGAGAAATTGCGCCCACACAAACTGGCCATATTCGTGAGCTCCATTTTCGGTCAGGAGCGATTGGTGGGGGAATTGGAAAAACCAGGGGAGGTAAAGGTAGTTGTCGTTGACATCGTCCCACATGATGTCCTCCATCCAGGTGGAGTTGTTTTCCATCCACCAGCCGTCGGTGAAGATGTTGTACGCAAACTGGACCGCGTGGAAAAATTCGTGAGCGGAGGTCACCTGCAGCGGCAACAGAGGGTTGAGATAACCGAAGCCCTCATAGGTGGGATCGCAATAGATGTAGCTGGTGTAGCATCCGGAACGATTAGGATACTGATTGGAGTGCGATTCCCCAAACGTGACCCCGTAGGCTCCATAGTAACTGTGAAGATACACGTCGTATAAGTCCTCCCCACCTCCGTTGCCGCCGTCGTAAGGGGGAGCATCATATCCCAAAGTGTCGACCTGGAATGCCCAGGCTCGATCAAAATACTCCCCGCAGCGATTGACGTAATCGGGATGTCCGTCCGCGGGGTCGACATCGACCTCCGGCTGGTAGACGGCGTGAGCCCCGGAGGTGTCGTAGTGAACCCGAAAATAACCTCCGGGAGTGTCGAAGTATTTTTGTTTATCGGGCCTGGTCAAGGGCTCGAGAAAATCCGGCCTCAGCTCCTCGGGAATGTCGCTTATACACCTGAGAATCTCCAGCACAATCCCGGTACCGCACTTGAGGGGACGAAAGCCCTCCCCAAGGACGGAAGGCGGCAAAGAATGAGGGCCGATCAAGAGGTCTCTCTTATAGGTCAGATACTGGAGCTTTCCGATCTCTCCTCGTTGATACAGACTCTCAATTCTCTCTACGGGAGTTAGTCCACTTACCTTGGCCCCGTGAGTCTGGAGGGGGATAATCAACACTAACAGGGAAAGGGATAACGCTGCGAGTTTTAGCCTTTCCATGATGAGTCTCCTTCGGGTGTAAGCGGCCTATTCAGCTCCTTTAATTTAGTCTTAAGACTCGAAAAAGCAAGACTTGCTTTGAGCCCGCTCTTTGACCTTTGGGAATCACCACAGCTTGACCCTTCCGTAGGGGGTGTGTTTCCTGGAGAAGTAATCCTTGGACAGCTTCGCCACCACTCCCGAAAGGCCAAGGATTCCAACCAGATTGGGAAAAGCCATCATGCCGTTGAAGATGTCGGAGATGGTCCAGACGAACCTAATCTGGGAGATCGCCCCCACAACGATGAGAAGGACAAAGACGCACCTGTAGGGCAAAATGAATTTAGTCCCCAAGAGGTACTCCGTGGAACGATCTCCGTAGTACGACCAGCTTATCATGGTCGAGAAGGCGAAAAAGACCAAGCCAAAAGTAACAATCCACTTTCCCACCCCCGGCAGACCCAGGTTGAAGGCGTGAGCGCTCAGAGGGGAGCTCGTAAAAGCCTGTCCGGTGGCGGGATTGATGCTATGATAGGCGCCGGTGGAGACGATCACTAAAGCGGTCATAGTGCATATTATTAAGGTGTCCACTAAGGGGCCAACCATCGCAACCAGACCCTCCCGCACCGGCTCTTTGGTCTTGGCGGCGGCATGGGCAATGGGGGCGCTTCCCAGCCCGGATTCGTTGGAGAACACTCCCCGGGCCACCCCCTCACGTACCGCAGTTCCCAAGATTCCCCCACCGGCCGCCATGGGAGTGAAAGCGTATTTGAAAATCAAGCCGAAAGCTACTGGGACCTTCTCGAGGTTTGCAATCAGGATGATGATCGCACCCACGACATATATGATGCACATAAACGGCACAATTCGGGAGGCGACCTTTCCAATCCTTCTGATGCCCCCGATTATGACTAAAGCCACCAGGGTGGCGGCCACTATGCCGGTCAACCAGGTGGGTACTCCCAAATTCTCCTCGAGAGGTTTGGCCACGGAGTTAGCCTGCACCATATTTCCGATCCCGAAGGACGCAATCATTGCAAACAGGGCGAAGAGGACCCCTAACCATTTCAAGCCCAGACCTTTCTCCAGATAATACATCGGTCCCCCGGAGGTGGAGCCGTCGGGATGAAACACCCGGTAGTGGAATCCCAGCATGCAGCTGGTATATTTAATCGCCATCCCGAGAGCGCCGGTGGTCCACATCCAGAAGACTGCTCCCGGCCCCCCGGAGGCGATGGCCACCCCCACCCCGGCGATGTTGCCGGTTCCAATTGTGGCCGAAAGGGCGGCGCTCAAAGCCTGAAAATGGGTGATCTCCCCGCGGTCTTCAGGATTGTCATATCTCCCAGAGATCAGGCTGACGGCGTGGGGGAGGCGCCGGATTTGCACCAGCCGATTTCTGAGGGTAAGAAAAATTCCGGTCAGCAGAAGCAGGACGATTAGAACTGGTCCCCAGACGTAACCTTGAATGCTACTTAGGAGTGAAAGGACACTGTCCATACGGCTGACTCCGATTTCTCAGTTTCCGGTTGACGGAATGGAAGGGAGAGCTTAAAATAGGGACGGGTTCGAGCATCACGTTTGCTTGCGGTAGATTTGGTATGAATATATGTTCAGGAATAGCCGAAGACAATAGCAAAGGTATAGTGATGTTGACTCGCAGGAAATTCATTGGAGTGATCGCGATCGGGGGACTGTTATTCTTCAGTTTTGATCCCAGCACCCTGTTTGCCTCTCCGGGGGAAGAGAGGGCCGGTCTTGTCAGGAAGCGTTCCAGCCCCCATCTCCTTTTCGGGGATCCCCGTCGGGGCTGTTCCGCCTTTCAGTATCCTCACCTGGATTCGTGAAGGGCTGGATATAAGCCCGATGGAGGTAGTATCCGTTGCTTCCAATGGTTAATCTAACTGATCTCAGAGGGGCCTTGGTCTGGGGAGAGGACTTCCTGAAGAAAGCGGGAGTCGAGGCTCCTGAGCTTACTACTCAACTTCTGCTTTGCCATCTGACCAAGTTTAACCGAACCGAACTGTTTCTCCACCTCGAGGAAGCTTTGTCTGAAATCCACCGGACAGAGTTTGAAAGGCTGGTGCAGAAGCGTGCCTCCGGTTTCCCTTTACAATACATTTTGGGGGAGTGCGATTTCTATAATGTCACTCTGAAGGTCGCGCCGGAGGTGTTCATTCCCCGACCCGAGACGGAGATCCTGGTGGAGGAGGTTTTGACTTTCTTCAAGGGGAAAGAGGAGGGTTTCGTTTTAGACCTCGGCACCGGCAGCGGGGCCATCGCAATTGCGCTGGCGAAGAACTTACCGGGCGCAAGAATCATCGCCACTGACATCTCCGTTGAAGCTCTGAAGGTCGCAAGAGAGAACGCCCTTCGTAATGGCATTGATGACCGAGTGCTCTTTTGTGCTTCCGACCTTTTCGAGAGTCTCAAAAACGAAGTCGACACGGAGAACAGATTTGATGCGATTGTGTCCAACCCACCATACATTGCTCCAAGTGAGAAAAGGAATCTCCCGAAAGAGGTGAGGGACTTCGAGCCGTCTGAAGCCCTCTTCGCCGAGGAGGAAGGTCTCTTTTTTCATAGAAGGATAATCGGGTCGGCTCCAACTTACCTCAAAGCTGGAGTCCTTTTAGCTCTGGAGGTGGCCCTGGGACAGGCAAAAAAGGTGACAGGGTTGCTCGAATCGGCGTCCTGCTTCCAAGAGGTGAGAATTCGCGAGGATCTGACTAGGGTAAAGAGGGTGATCTGTTCCCTCCGGACGTGAAGATTTGCGGCTTGCTGATTTCACAAAAATGAGGTTGCCAGGATGAGAGAATTCACACGGTTAACACTTGTTCTGATTCTGATGAGTTCTCTTTTCTTCGCCTCAGGGTGCGGCCCCGAAGGCTCCGTCGAGAAACCGGTTTCAACTTCGGCTCAGTCTGTCAACGTAGATTTAGTGGGGAGAGCTCTCTACGGGCCCTGTGGGGCTGTTTTCGTCAAGGGGGATTATGCCTACGTCGGTGCCGGAGGCTGCCTTCTGATTCTAAACATAGCCGAGCCGAACTCCCCTTTTCTCCAGGGGAGAATCTACACTCCGGGACTTATCCAACGAATCGAACTGAAGGGGAATCATCTCTATCTTGCCGACGGCGAAGACGGTCTCCGCATAATTGACGTTTCCAATCCCGAAAAGCCGAAAGAGATCGGCGCTTTCGACACCGCTGGCGAGGCCTCCGACCTCATTGTGTATAAGGAAAAGGCCTATGTTGCTGACGGGGATAGCGGCTTGGTCATACTTGACATCTCCAATCCCCGCAGACTCAAAAAGGTCGGCGGCTA
>LIZU01000111.1 GCA_001302725.1 candidate division Zixibacteria bacterium DG_27 | reverse complement strand
TGTGGTTCCGCCCGGAGGACACTTCACCTACACCGGGATTATCGCCAATAACACTTCCGACCCGCAGAGAGTCGATCTCTGGGTGATGGTCACCTTACCCAACGGCAATCCGTACGGACCACTTAAGCGATACAACGGCGTGCCTCTGACGCCCCATCAAACCAGAACCCGGACCGACATCCGGCAGAACGTCTCCGGGCTGGCGCCTCCGGGAGTATACACCTACACCGCCAATTGTGGGGACTATCCTTCCAATGTGATCTCTCTGGATTCGTTCGAGTTCACAGTCACCTCCGGGAAAGGTAGCGGTGGTGACGACTGGACCCTGGAAGGATGGTTTGACGATGAAGGGGAGCTGTTGCCCGAGAGGACTGAGCTCTTTGGCAACTACCCCAACCCCTTCAACCTCACTACCACCTTCAGCTATGCTTTGGCGGCTGATGCGGAGGTGACCCTGGAGGTGTACAACCTTCTGGGCCGCAAGGTTGCGACGGTGGTCAACGAGCTTCAGACTGCAGGATACAAGTCGGTGAGGTGGGATGCTTCCGGCTGCGCCTCCGGTGTCTACTTCTACAAGCTCAGGGCCGGAGAGTTCAGCCAGACCAAGAGGGTGATGCTTTTGAAATAAGCGGAGCAGCTCCGTATATTGTCGATTTGGACATCACAGGCAAGAACCCACTTATTCGAAGTGGGTTCTTGCTTCAGGAGGCAACATTGCAGAACCATTAAGGCTGGAGGAGATATGAGCAGAAGTGGGTTGTTTTTCCTGGTAAGTCTCTTAGCAATCACGGCCTCGACCTCGTTCGCGGATCCGCCCCCGCAATTTGATTTACGCGATGTCAGCGGCCAGAACTTCGTGACCTCGGTCAAAAGCCAACAGGGCGGCACCTGCTGGACCCACGGGGCCATGGCGGCCATGGAGGGGAACCTCCTTATGACCGGCAACTGGGAGACTGCAGGAGAGGTTGGGGAGCCGAATCTGGCGGAGTATCATCTGGACTGGTGGAACGGCTTCAACCAGCACTACAACGGCGATCTCGACCCTCCGCAGGGGAATGGGTTGGAAGTCCATCAGGGCGGCGACTACATGGTGACCTCCGCCTATCTCAGCCGCGGCGAGGGTGCAGTGCGGGATGTCGACGGCCAGTCCTTCAACACCCCGCCGGCCAGGTCGCATCCCAGCTACCATTACTATTATCCCCGTGAGATTCAATGGTATGTAGCCGGCTCTGACCTGAGCAACATCAACACCATCAAGGAGAAGATCATGGCCGAGGGGGTGATGGGGACCTGCATGTGCTACGATGCTGCCTTCATGCAGAACTACGTTCACTATCAACCTCCCAGCAGCACCCTTGACCCCAATCACGCCATCGCCATCATAGGTTGGGACGATGACAAGGCCACGCAGGCGCCTGAGGACGGGGCCTGGCTGTGCAAGAACAGCTGGGGTAGCGACTGGGGTTTGGATGGCTACTTCTGGATTTCTTACTACGACAAGCACTGCTGCCAGCAGCCTCAGATGGGAGCGGTTTCCTTCCAGGATGTGGAGTTTTTGGGCTACGATATGATTTACCATCATGACTACCACGGCTGGCGGGATACCAAGACCGACTGTGAGGAGGCTTTCAATGCCTTCACTGCGGAGGGAGGTGAGCAGGGTCAGGAGACCATCCGAGCGGTGAGCTTCTTCACCGCGGTCGACAGTGTGACCTATACCGTGAAGATCTACGATCGTTTTGAAGGCGGCCAGCTTTCAGACGAGCTCTGCACGAAATCCGGCGACATCGACTATACCGGATTTTATACCATAAACCTGGATACTCCGCTTGAACTGACTCAGGGCGATGACTTTTATGTCTATCTGCGTCTTTCAGATGGTGGTCACCCATACGATCGCACTTCTGACGTTCCGGTTCTCTTGGGAGCGGCGTATGACGTCATTGTGGAGTCTTCTGCCAATCCGGAGGAGAGCTACTATTGGAGTGGAGCGGAGTGGCTGGATCTCTATTACTGGGAGAATCCCCCCTGGGACAGCACCGCCAACTTCTGCATCAAGGCCCTGAGTACAGAGGAGCCGTTCTTGGGCTTCGATTTCCCTGACAGCCTGCCCGAGCTGATCGACCCCAACGGGGGCGGCACGGTGCGGGTCGAGGTTTACGGGATAGCCGGCAATCCGCAGCCGGGTACCGGGATGTTGTACTACAACTCCGGTTCCGGTTGGGAAAGCGAGCCGATGCAGGTGGTCTCCGCCAACGTCTATGACGCCGTCTTCCCCGGCTTTGATTGTGGCGCCGACGTGCAGTACTACTTTAGCGCCGAGACCGAGGAGGGCGTGGTGGTGAAGAACCCGCTGCAGGCGCCGCTGGTAACTTACTCCGCCTTGAGTGCCACCAGTCTCATCACGGCGTTCGAGGACAACTTCGAGGAAGACCTGGGGTGGACCGTCGTGAACCAGTACCTCTTGGACGGTGCCTGGGAGCGCGGCGTCCCGATCGGAGGAGGAGAATACGGTGACCCTGTGACCGATTACGACGGTTCCGGGAACTGCTACCTCACCGCCAACCGACGCGGCAACTCCGACGTCGACGGCGGGCCCACGATGCTCTTCTCCCCTACCTTCGACGCCAGCGGCCAGGAGGAGGCGGTCGTCAGCTATGCTCGCTGGTTCTTCAACAGCGGTGGAAACCCTGACTATCTTGAGGTCCACATCTCCAACGACAATGGTGCCACCTGGGTGCTGGTCGAGACCGTGCCAGACACCGCGGGTTGGATTCACAGGCGCTTCAGGGTCTCCGACTTCGTGACCCGCACCTCCCAGATGAAGGTCCGGTTCAGTGTCACTGATAGACCCAATGACTCCATTGCTGAAGCCGGTGTGGACGCCTTCAAGGTAGTGTTGGTGGAGTGCGACCCGCTCGATGCTGGCTCCGGTGAGACCGCACATCTTCCCAGGAGAACGGAGCTATACAACAACTACCCGAACCCCTTCAACTCCCTGACCAGATTCAACTATGCTCTGGCGAGAGACGCTGAGGTCACCTTGGAGGTGTACAATGTCCTCGGCCGTAAGGTCGCGACTGTGGTCAAGGAGCGTCAGACTGCAGGATACAAGTCGGTGCGGTGGGATGCTTCCGGCTGCGCCTCAGGCGTTTATTTCTACAAGCTCAGCGCCGGAGAGTTCAGCCAGACGAAGAGGGCGATGCTTCTAAAATAGTCTTTTTTCTGATAGTGGCGTGTAAAGGGAGCCTTAATGGCTCCCTTTTTTATGTCAGCGTAGCGTGGGTTTGTTCACGCCGGGTGCTGAGGACCGCCAGAGAAACCTGTCCCGGTGTGAAGGGGCTTGCAGAAGCTGGCAAACGCGGTGACCATCTCCGCCGAGCATCGGCAAGCCTAGCACTATCAGATAGGGCTTTTCTGTCACAACAACAGTCTAGCGTCCTGGCACCCCCCCGTCTTCATAACGTCTTGCAGGAGTTGTCGTTGCCACACCCAATGTCGGCCACCTCGAAAAGAATGTCCGGATTGCCCACAGGAATCGCCGCTCCCATCAACTTGATTCCGAAGGCCAAGTTCGCTTTTTGACCATCATCCGGCAATAGACTTCCTGAAATAGATCTTCTGGCACGCTTCTTGAGTGGCATCTATAATGAACTGCAACTTCAACCCTTTTGATGGGAGGTTTTATGAACAAGGCTGTCATCTTATTACTTGCAGGGCTTCTGTTGTGGCCTGCGGGCAGCTTCGCCTGGGTCTGGCCGGACGACCCCAACGTCACCCTGGGTGGCCTGCGGGATTACCTTCTCGAAGACTACGCCCTCGCCATTGAAGACCAAATTGAGGCCGAGATCTTTTTCCAGATGGCTGCAGAATCGGCCACCGTGATCATTCGAGAGGCCGGCTGGGCTGAAAATGAGGCTTTCGGCTGGTATCGGGAGGGCAGTTTCGAAAATGAGATTGTTCCTGCCCAAGAGTACGGGACTTTCTACTTCGACACCGGTCCCGGAGCATTCGGTTTTCAGCTTTACGGGGAGTTCAACCCCCGATACGGCTGGACCGCTTGGTACTCGGAGAGGTTCCGAAACACCGCGGTCGAAGAGGACCCCACCTTACAGCACCTCCTGATTTTCCCCAACTACCAGTGGGACCCTGAACACCCGGGGCAGTACGAGCACCGTATCAGAGTTCAATACTCTTATGTGCTCTGCTGGGAGGACATGGTCAGGAATCCTGAGAGTTCTTATTTCGGGCCCGGTGCTCCTCGTGACTTCGACGACTTCATCGTCGAGGTTGGAGGGATTGAGGAGATACTGCTGAGCGTCCCTTCCGCCGAGGCCAACGTCCCCGAAAATCATTCCCTGGCCCAGAACTACCCCAATCCTTTCAATGCCCAGACGGAGATATCATTCGATGTTCCCGGGGCGTGCAAAGTCAGCCTCGAAGTCTACAATCTCTCCGGGCAGAGGATCGACACCTTGGTCGATGCTGAGATGCAGGCCGGGCATCATGTAATCTCGTGGGATGGCTCCGACTGCTCCAGCGGAGTCTATTTCTATAAACTCACCGCCGGCGACTTCAGCGAGATAAGGAGAATGACCTTTCTTAAATAACATTTTTCTCTGGCGAAGCAGAAAAGGGAGCCAACTGGCTCCCTTTTCTCTTTTCAGACAGACCATTTTCCGGCTCGGATACCGCCATAGTCCCCAGTGTGCTCTGACCACACGATTGTCTCCTTTTCCCGAAGTGACCCGCTGCCGTTTGAGTACCGCAATCGGGGAGGTGTCGGTGAGTTGAGCAAGACCCCCGGCAATCCTCTTTCTTGGATTGAAAAACAAAGCCCCAACTGTTATCTTGGCAGCCGTTAGGCTAAAAGAGTGAACTCACATAGCTATGTAAGAGGAGTGAAGAGATGTTCTCTACTGTCGAAGAGTTCGAGCAAGCGTGGAGAGGTCACGTCGAGGCAACTAGGAAAATCATGTCCGCCCTCAACCAGGAGTCCCTGGAGCAAAGTGTGGCCGACGATCACCGCACCCTGGGGCGGATGGCCTGGCATATCGTAACCACCATTCCGGAGATGATGACCAAAACGGGGTTGACGGTCAAGTCGGTGAGCGCAGACTCCCCACTACCTAAGACGGTGGGGGAGATTCAAAAGGCTTACGACGAAGTCACCTCGGAGCTTCTGCAAGAGGTAAAGGAGAACTGGAAAGACGAGGATCTGCTGGTGGAGGACGAGATGTACGGCGAGAAATGGAAACGGGGTTTCAGCGTGTCCTCCCTTATTGTCCATGAGATTCACCACCGCGGTCA
>LIZU01000006.1 GCA_001302725.1 candidate division Zixibacteria bacterium DG_27 | reverse complement strand
CCGCTATCACCATCCCACGCTCCAAATCGTCCCGATCCACTCCCCGCAACAATAACCCCACATTGTCACCCGCCTGAGCATAATCCAAGATCTTACGGAACATCTCCACACCCGTTACCACCGTCTTGCGCGTCTCCCTTATCCCTACCCGCTCCACCTCATCTCCCATCTTAATCTTCCCCCGCTCCACCCGGCCAGTGCCCACCGTCCCCCTGCCGGTTATGCTGAAAACATCCTCCACCGGCATCAAAAAAGGCTTCTCCACATCCCGCTTCGGCTCCGGAACGTAGTCGTCCAAGGCCTCCAATAACTCGTAGACAGTCTTAAACGAGGGATCATCATCGATGCTCATGTCCGCCGCCTTGGTCATCGCCTCCAGAGCACTGCCGCGGATCACCGGAATCTCATCCCCCGGAAACTCATACTTGGTCAATAGCTCCCTAACCTCCAACTCCACCAAGTCCAACAGCTCCGGATCGTCAACCATGTCCACCTTGTTCAAATGTACCACGATGCAAGGTACCCCCACCTGACGAGCCAGAAGTATATGCTCCCGAGTCTGAGGCATCGGTCCATCCGCCGCACTCACCACCAATATCGCCCCGTCCATCTGCGCCGCTCCCGTGATCATGTTCTTGATGTAATCCGCATGACCAGGACAATCCACATGCGCATAATGACGCTTCTCCGTCTCATACTCAACATGAGCAGTGGCGATGGTTATACCTCGCTCCTTCTCCTCCGGGGCATTGTCGATACTGTCAAAATCACGAACCGTCGACAACCCCTTGCGATGCAAGATCATCGTCATCGCCGCCGTTAATGTCGTCTTGCCGTGATCCACATGACCGATCGTACCAACATTAATATGCGGCTTCGTCCTCTCAAACTTCGGCTTGGACATGCCCAGACTCCTCCTGCTTTCTCGTCTGAGTTCTAATCTCCGTTATGACTCCAAAGCCCACGACCAGGATTGAACTGGTGACCTCGTCCTTACCAAGGACGTGCTCTACCGACTGAGCTACGTGGGCCTTCTAAAATCTCTGGTGTCAACCAGCCACCCACCTTGCATCCGCTGAAAGCAAAGCTTCAGCAGATTGCGGCTGCCAACTCCTTCCCAAAAGGGGGGGATTGGCCTCGATGCAATACCGGAAAGGAATCCAGCAAAGAAAAAACAATCCCCCGTTACCCGACCCCAAGGTCGAGTTTTTTATAAACTTTCAATATAGAAAGAATTTCCCTGCTGTCAAGTAAAAAAACCCCACCTTCCCGCCTCTTTTTCACCTCCTCACACCTGCTTTTATCCCCCCTCTCCGTCAAACCCCGCACCTCAATCTCGGAAACTTCTTGACGAGAAGCCGGTTCGTTATTATTATGTCGGGAAAATTGCTCGCAAATGCCGTTTCTGAAAGACAGAATCTAAAAGTGACTAGCACCGTCAAACAGGTCCAACTCAGGCAGGCCGAGATAAGTTTCGACTTCAGGCAGAAACTCAACGACACCTTGGAAGGCTTCAGACACAACTACTGCTACCAGTGCGGAGCCTGTGTCGCCGATTGCCCCGCCGCCAGATATGCTCCCGAGTACAATCCTCGGCTTATCCTTCTGGAGGCTCTGCTGGGATTTGAGGAGGAGCTAATCGGAGAGAACTCCATAATCTGGCTCTGCACCAATTGCTACAACTGCTTCGAGAGATGCCCTCAGGACGTCCGCCCGGTGGAGGTGATCATCTCCCTGAAGAACATGTCCGTCGAGAGGGGAACCAGCCCGGAGGAGATCGCCAAGATCTCCGAAAGCGTTTTGAAGGTGGGCTCGACCACTTTCATCACCCCTCTGGTCGACCGTCGGCGGAAGGAACTGGGGTTGCCCTCCCTCAAAGAGATACCGGTGGAGGAGCTAAAGGAGATTCTGGAGGACTAGATCATGAAATATACGCCCTTCTGGGGCTGCATGATAAGCATAAAATATCCCCAATTCGAGGCTTCGATCAGAAAGACCGTCGATAAATTAGGGATTGAGCTGGCCGATGTTGAAGGTTTCACCTGCTGCCCAGATCCTATCTATTATCAGGCCAAGGACAAAATGGAATGGCTGACCATCGCCGGAAGGAACATTGCGGTGGCAGAGGAGGCCGGGCACGACATAGTCACCTGCTGCAGCGGGTGCACCTCCACCCTCTCTGAGGCCAATCACATCTTGAAGGAAAACACAGAGCTTCGGGAGAAGGTCAACCAAAAGCTCAAGAAGGTCGGGAAGGAGTTCAAGGGAACTATCCGGGTCAGGCACATCGTCACTGCCATAAGGGATGACATCGGAATCGATAAGGTCGCGGAGACTGTGACCAAACCCCTGAAAGGGCTGAGGGTCGGAATCCATTACGGTTGTCATCTCTTGAAGCCCAGCGCCATCATGCAGGTCGACGATCCCGATCACCCCGCAATCCTGGCTGACCTGGTGAGAGCCACCGGCGCCGAGCCGGTGGAACACAAGTTGGGCCTGCTCTGTTGCGGCAAAGCCTGCATGTCGGATGAGATTCCCGACCGCATGGTCATCGACCTGATTGAATCCATCGAGGC
Organism: candidate division Zixibacteria bacterium DG_27; assembly: GCA_001302725.1. Taxonomy (GTDB): domain Bacteria; phylum Zixibacteria; class MSB-5A5; order DG-27; family DG-27; genus DG-27. The sequence continues at coordinate 18,996 of LIZU01000006.1, read as the reverse complement.
CGTGAAGGCCGACTGTATGGGTCTGATCTGTCCCACCTGCTTCGACGAATTCGACCTGGGACAGATTGTCTTAAACCGCAAGTACCAGAAGAATTTCGAACTGCCGGTGATATACTACTTCCAGCTTTTAGGCTTGGCTCAGGGATTGGAGCCAAAAGAGCTGGGGCTGCACTTCCACAAGATCAAAGCTGGCAGGGTCACGGAGAAGGTGGCCGCGGCCTGAGGTCATTTAGAGTCCACAGTTCACGGTTCACAGATTACTTGCGCCGTTGGTATCTACCATACCGCTCGCATAGCGCTCTGTCCAATACCGAGAGGGTCACGGATGAGGGCATCCGTGACCAACCAAGAAAGAAGCCCCTGTGAGACCTCTGTCGATCAGGCCTATATCAGGAACTTGCCGTTCTCGTAGAAGACCTTGCCGTCGGCTGTTATTCTGCCGCCCTTTTTCAGGTCGCAGATCATGTCCCAGTGCAGGGCGCTGACGTTCTTGCCGCCGGTCTCGGGATAGGAATTACCGATGGCCATGTGGAAGCTGCCGCCGATCTTCTCGTCGAAGAGGATGTTGCGCGTCGCCTTCTTGATGCCATAGTTGGTGCCGATGGCAAACTCCCCAAGATAGGATGAACCTTTATCCATCTTTATCATCTGTTCTAAGTAACCTCCACCTCTGGCGGCGCTGTATTTGACGACCTTCCCCTTCTTGAACTCCAGACGGACGTCCTCCACCTCCCGGCCCTGATGCACCGCCGGATAGGTGAAACGCACCCTCCCCTCCGCACTTCTCTCCAAGGGGGAGGTAAAGACTTCTCCGCTGGGGAAGTTCTTGTGGCCGTCGCTGTTGATCCACTTTCTCCCCTTAACCCGCAGGCTCAAGTCGGTGTCTTTTGCCTCCACCTTGATCTTGTCACAGCGATTGAGGTATCTGACGATTCTCTCCTGGTCCTTAGAAAGCTTTCTCCAGGCTGCAACCGGATCCCTCTTATCCAAGAAGCAGGCCTTAGAGACGAAATCCTCATATTCGGCCAGAGACATGTGGGCATCCTGCGCGGAGGCCTGGGTGGGATACTGAGCGACGCACCAGCAGAACTTCCCTTGTGCCTCCCGCCGCTGCAATATCTTCCTCAGAGCGACTCGCGGCCTCTGCATCTTGGCTTGAGCTTTGGGATCGACATTGCTCAACGATTTGGTGTTTTCAGTTCCCCGGAGGTGGAGGATGGCATCCATCTTCTGGACCTCCACTCTGGTCAGGGGAGAGATATATCGCAGCTGCTTGTCGGAGGCGTTCTTCAAAAAGATCTCTGGAAGTTCCGGCAGAGTGATGTTGGTATAGGGATGTGCGCCGCAACGCAACGCCTCCGTGTAAACCTCATACACTAAGGGGGAGGAGATCGGTTCGGCGACGATCGCAAACAGGTCTCCGCTCTTCAGCTCCAGGGAGTATTCGAGTAAGGTGCTGGCATATTTTTTTATCCGTTCGTCTTTCATCGTAGACCTCGTTCATGTTTTGAGTAATCGTGAAATCTCACTGCATGCTCCTGTTTGTGTGACGAATATGAGGTTTTCACGTCAACACCTTTTGAAGGATGCGTCCAGAGACTCAATTCTAACCAATCAAAGCCCCAAAGTCAAAGAGTATTCAATTCCAGGAGTTGTTTAACGGGTAGCTGGGGCCCTGCAATCTCGGCGCTTACTTGGTCTCCATTACCCAGACACCGTCCCAGTCGTCAGAGGGAGGGTTCTGTTGGAAGAACTTGCACCTCTCCACGAAGGTTTTGGTAGGACCGTCATCGGGGAACTTCTCCAAGATACTTTCGAATGCTGAAAGAGCCGGGCCCCACTGTCGGCCGCGATAAAGATAAGTGCCCTCGGAGAACCCGGAGATTAGCTCTTTTTTCTGCGGGGAGGGAACCCCATACCCCAATAGTTCATAGATCCTCACCGGTTTCGTCTTCCCCTTCACCCTCACCAGATCCAGCTCCCTGGTGAAGAACTCCGGTGAGGTCTGACGGCGGGTGAACTCGGAGATGATAATGGAGCTGCCGTACAATCTGTTCAGGCCCTCCAACCGGGAACCAAGGTTGACGGCATCGCCGATGACGGTGTATGCAAACCTCACTGCAGATCCCATGTTCCCGGCCACCATCATGCCGGTGTTGACTCCGATTCCGGTTTTCAGCTCCGGGAAGCCTTTGGAGCTGTTCTCCTTCGAGATCTTCTTGGAGACCTCCTGCATCTTCAGGGCCGTGAGACAAGCTTTCTCGGCGTAGTTGATTCCCTCCTTCGTCTGAGGCGCCCCGAAGATAGCAACGATCTCGTCGCCGATATATTTGTCCAGGGTGCCCTCGTGTTTGAAGATGACCGCAGTCATACGGGTGGTGTAACAATTTGAGTTTGGAGAGGTCGGTTAGGATTTCACTTACCACCTGCGGGGCGACGTAGTAACTCAATATGCCTCGATACTTCTTTTTCTCCCTCTCCTCGGTCAGGTAGCGGTGGACGATGACGATGAGAAAAGTCAAGCCCAAGGTGAGATTCGGCCTCACCAGCTCAGTGCAGAGGTTGGTTTTGAAGAACAGATACTGAGAAGAGAGAATGAAAATCAAACCGAAAAAAAGCAAGATCACAAGCGACCTCACCGGCCGCAGTCGGAGAAAGACAACTCCGCCAAAAAGCGACAGAACCAGGGTCAGAATCCAGCCTAACTGTCCCGGCAGAGAGCTGATGAACTTAGCAGTCAGCAGGTTGTAGAGGCTGCTGGCGTGAATCTCCACCCCGGGGTAATCGCTGGCGAAAGGCACCACCTTCAGGTCCGCCAGTCCCGGAGCGGAGGAGCCGACAAATGCCACCTTGGCCTCAAAGAAACCTTTAGGGAGACGTCCCTCCAGGACATCGTAGTAGGAGACATAGCGGAAGGTTTTGGCGCCGCCGAGGTAGTTGATTCTCATGCGGCCGTGAGAGTCCACCGGCACCTTCAAGCTCTCGCCAAAGAATACGTCGTCTCCCTGGAAACGGATCGGATCTCCCACTCCCAGAAGGTCGATCGCAATCCGGGTTGCTAAAGAGGGGTGAGAGACATTACCCAGGCGGATAAAAAGAGGAGAGCTTCGGGTGATACCGTCCTCGTCGGGGAGGAAATTGACAAAGCCCAGACCGGCGGAGGCCAAGGCCAGGGTGTCAAAGGGGCCCTCCAGGATCTCGTATTCGTAAAAGCCCTCTCCACCCCGGATCTGGTAACCGAAAGAGGCAAAGGGATCGGATTCCATCTTATAGCGGAAAACTTCTCGGGATTCCATCGAGAAAGCTAAGGCGTTGTACACGTTTCCGGCCTCTCGGGTGGCCCTGGCCAATTCGACATCCTCCAGGGTGTCCTTTACGGGGTCGAAGAACTGAACGTCGAAGCCAATTGCAAGGATGCCCTCCTGGCTCAGATAATCGATGAGCCGCGCGTGATACGACCGCGGCCAGGGGAAGCGGCCGTATCTGTCCAAGCTCCTCTGGTCGATGTCGATGATGACGATCTCCTCGATCTGGGCCTCCGATTTGAGGAAACGAAGCTTGTATCGATACCGCCAGTCGTAGGTCTTCGACTCGAAGGCCTCGAAGATGTCCCCGACGAAAGTCAGGTTCAGTAAGAATATGATTGCAAAGCCCCCCAGTCCGAGTAGGCCCCCGCGGATGATTTTGCTTTGCAGAAGCTTTTTCATGACGGATCTCGCGGCCCCCTCGGATTCTCACTGACAGCTCTTCTGAATCTCAAAAGATAGTGGCCGGAGGAGGCGAATATCATCACCATCGCCAAATAGAGGAGAGGTGACTTGAGCAGCTCTAAGTTTATCAAGTAAACCAAAATGGAGCCCGCTAAAATCAAGGCCGTGAGCTTGCCCCAAAGGTCGGAGACCATCACAAGACCTTTTGTCCTGACAATATAGAGGCCCCCTAAGAGGATGGCAACATCCCGCAGGATTATGAGAACCATCGCCCCCACCGGATAACCTTTGAGTCCGACGGCAACGATGGCCGCTCCCACAATGCATACTTTGTCGGAGACCGGGTCGAGGAGTTTCCCCCAGCTGCTGATCTGCCCCAGGCGTCTGGCCAGATAACCGTCGAAGATGTCGGTCAGAATCGCAATGATTGCGAGAATGAAACCCAGACGATCACACTCCGGGCGTCTCTGATAGAAAAGATAAAGGATGTAAGGCACGAGGGCCATGCGGGAGAGGCTGAGCAGATTCGGGAGGGTCAAGAATCTGTCGGAGCGGTCAGGCATGCCTCATCCAACCGGTTGGAAACGGAGGACGAATTCCGCTCCGCCGTCGGGATTATTGCTGGCTTCGATAAAGCCCCCATGGTCTCTGACGATCCGATAGGTGATTGCCAGTCCCAAACCGGAACCCTCCTTCTTGGAGGTGAAATAAGGCTTGAACAGGTGAGGTAGCATCTCCTCCGGGATGCCGGGACCGTCATCCCTGATTCTCAGCGTGACCTCGGAGGGCAAACCCTCTAAAGCTAAAGACAGATGAATGTTTCCGCCCCGGCTCAAAGCCTCAATGGAATTCAGGATTATGTTAATCAGTCCCTTCTTCAGCTCCTCCGGGTCGAGGTTGATCTTGGGCACCTCTGTTTTCTCGAAGGATATATCGATTCCCCTCTGCTTGGCTTGCGGTTCTAGAAGTCCAACAACCTCCTCCACTAGAGTGGAGAGCTCCCCGGGATTAAGATCGAGCCGGTGAACCCGGGCCAGGCTTAAGAAACTGTCCACCACCTGATTCAGTCTGCGAACCTCATTGATTATGGTGCTGGTGAAGTTCAGATATTCATCTTGACCCTTATCCGGTTTGAACTCACTTTTCAATCTCTGGGCGGTGATGGAGATGGCGTTCAGCGGATTTCTGATCTCGTGGGCCACCCCCGCCGCCAAATCCCCCATCTCCCGAAGTCGGTCCAGACGTTGGGTCTCCTGCTCCAGCTTCTTGAGCTCGGTCAAGTCGTGAATCACCGCCACCGCTCCCGCAGTTTCACCTTTCTCCCCCAAGAGTGGGGAGGCCACCACCAGAAGATGCTTGCTGTCGCCTCCCGGGGTTCGATACTTGATCTCCCTGCCAAAAATCGGCTGGGATCTCTCCAGCACCTCCCCCAGCTTGATTGCGTCCCCGGGGAAATACTCCGAATAGGGCTTGTTGACGACCCCCTCCGAGGCGAGGGAGAAAAGTTGCTCCGCGACTTTGTTCAAGGTGTTTATCCTCCCCTCCCGGTCGAGGGCGATCACGCCGCTCTTCATTCCGTCGAGGATCTTGGAGGTCAGACTCCTTATCTCGGAGTAGGAGGAACGCAACAGACTGTAATTCTGATAGACAAGCACCGCCGCCACCAGAACAAATCCGATCGAAAAGAGTATGATGGCGAGAATCGTAAGCTGCCTTTTATACCCCAGAGCCATCTGTTTATAGGCCTCCAGAGAGAGCCCCACCCGAAAAAGCCCGTAAAACTCCCCGCCGGAGGAAAAGGGCTTGACCACCTCTAAAACCTCCTCCCCCTCGAAATCGTAAAACCGCGAACTGGCCTCCGCGGAACTCAGAGCCTCCGCCAGAAACGGATCGTTCTCTATCTTGAGCATCTTCTCGATCTTCGGGGAGGCGAAGACGATCCCCTCCGGGTTTTGCAGAAGCAGATAAACCAGCCCCGACTGTTGGCTCAAGTTCTGGATCAGATAACCGATGCCCAGCTTCAGTCTCTTCTCTTCATCGCTTATCTCCTCCATGAGGATGATGGTATTGCCGGAGCTTTCGGTGCGATAGGCCAGGCGGAAGTCGCTATCGTGAAAGTGCCCCGGGAAATGCCCCGAAAGGGGGCTTTCAGTGGCAGTCTCTATTTCTTGGAAAACGTATTGAGCCACCTCCTCAGAAGGAATCTCCCCCCAGGTGGCGGATTGAAGAATATTTCCCCCGGGATCGCACCACAATAGTCCAGTGAGGTTGTGGTCCAATAAAAGCTCCTTTAACTCGGTGCGATCAAGTCTCTCTTTCTTGGTTATGTGCGCAAGGGAAAAGGAGAGATTCTCCAACCTCTGGCGGTGAAGCGATTCCAGATATTCGTTTGAGGCTATGATCTTCTCGCTGGCGGAGCTCAGAGAGCCTAAAAGGGTGCTTCCCTCCTCGTTTAGAAGCTCTAAGGTGGTGGCTTGATTGTAGCGGATTCCCAGAATCGTGAGGATTATCAGGAGTGCTCCCCACAACAGAATAACCGCAACAAAGAAGCGAAGCTTGAGAAGCCGCGGGAAATCTCTGATGCCACCGGGGAAGATATTCATAACCTCACAACCGAACCAGGTCTTGAATTTAGCCCGCGGTTCAGCAACCGTCAAGGAGTTTCGGCTGTTTGTTAGTGAGTGGTAGGTAGTTGGTGATGGGCAGTGAGCCCCAAGGGTGCTTTCTCAATCCGCAGGAGCCGTTCCCTGATTCCTTTCTCCTGTTCCCTTCTTGGCGAGAGGGGGATGAAATCAAAAGGCCTCTGCTTTCAGGCAGAGGCCTTTCTCTTCAGTTCTCCCCTCCAGCTCAGGAGAGTTTGAACTTCTCTATGCGGTCTCTGAGGGTGTTCCGGGAGATTCCCAGCAGTTGGGAAGCCTTGACCTGATTTGAATTGCAGTATCTCAGAGCAGCTTCGACCAACGCCTTTTCGAAAGCGGAGGTCAAACCGTAGAAAATCTGTCCCCAGGAGGTCTGGGCCACCTGGTCGAAAACCGGGTTGATGAGCTCACAGGATCTCTGGTAGAGGTTCTCACTTATAACCGCAAGGGGAGCGCCGCCCGGCTGCACCTCCACACCTCCCACGCCGCCGGGTGGTTTCCGCAGACGGCCCATGCCAGACTTCATAAGCAGACTGTCCTCCATCAATTGCACGATTCCCTCTGGCTGTATCGGCTTGCTCAGGTAACGACAGGAGGTTTTCTGGAGCACCCGGGAGATTCCCCACAGAGGAGATTTCTCCGAGACTATTACTAAAGAGGCGTTGGGATGATCTAACCTTATGCCCTCCACCAGGGGTTCCCACCGCAATCCGGGAACGTCGATGTCGAGAACGATCAGAAGGGGATTGTTCAAGTCCAGGGCTTCTAAGATCTCGTCCTCCTCGGTGAATATCTTCACCGGAGTTTTGAGGAGATCCAGGCTGCTGTTGACGATCCCTTGGACCTCGGGGTCACGACTCAACACATATACGGTGCCGACACCTAAAGCGGTTGACATTGTGTGCGGTGCCATAGTCCTCACCTGTCCTTGTAAGAGAGCCAATTTTTTGTTATTAACATCGGCAGAATTTGCTGAGTGTTTATTTAAACTTTAGCAAAAAAGCTCACTCTCAGCTCTCTTTATTAGAGATTGCAAAGGTTTTTCCGTCTCAGCAAAGCCGGGGACAAACCGGAGAGGTCGAAAACCCCTGAGTGTGGAGAAGGACTTCCGCTGTGATGCAAGCCCAGGAGGATAAGCCGCTCCTCGGAACAGTCGGGACCTCAAGCAAAACCGCCGCCTGAGAGGTCAGCCGCATGGGGCAGCCAAAAAGCCTCAACCCCATCCTCCAGGGCCTGAAATGCTCCCCGGTGTCTTCTGCAGGGGTGAGCCTTTGACCGGCGTGACTCTCACGCAGACCTCCGGCATATGCCATATGGCTTGGATACTACCTCGACGGCAAGGGAAACCTGGATTGAGAAGCGTGGACTTGTGAGCAAAAAAGGGACAGAGAGAACCCAACCGATATGCGGAGGTCGCGGCTGGGCGAAAGGGAGCAGGTGCTCGCAATCTGCGATTCATTTCTCACCCCTCCCCATCTTGCTTAATATCACAATTCCGATTACGATATAGATAATAATCCGTTATATTTAGGTTGTGGAGGAAACTCGGCCGCAACTGAGGCGTTGACTATACTGGAGGTCGGCCGACTATGACTGTTTGATCTCTCTGAGTTATGAGATTTCAAAAGCTCACATTTCTGACCCTGATCCTGGTTTTGTCCTCTCAACTTTCTGCGCAGTATTACTTCGGACAGAACAAGATTCAGTATACCCGGTTCGACTGGCAGGTTCTGACTACCGAGCACTTTGAGATCTATTTCTACCCGGAGGAGAAAGAGATCGTGGATATTGCCGCCTATCTGGCGGAGGAAGATTTCCATGAACTGGAGGCCTGCTTCAACCACCACATCTCTAAGAAGATTCCTCTAATCATTTACAGCTCCCCCAGCTATTTCGAGCAGACCAACGTCATCCCGAATCTCCTCCCGGAGAATGTTGCCGGATTTACAGAATTCTTCAAAGGTAGGGTGGTTGTCCCCTTCAACGGCTCTTATGACGATTTTGCCCACGTCATCAGGCACGAGCTGGTGCACGTCTTCACCCTGGATAAGATCAGCTACGTCACCAAGGCTCACCGGAAACTGCGTCCCGCGGCGATGCCCTTGTGGTTCTCGGAGGGCTTGGCGGAGTATTACTCCTGCAAGTGGGATTCGGAGGCAGATATGATTCTGACGGACATGGCTCTGACTGCCAGGCTGGTGAATCTCGACAACATTCACCGGATTAGTGGCACCTACGCGATGTACAAAGTGGGGCAATCCATCTGCATCTTCCTGGCGGAGAGATACGGTCCGGAGAAGATCTCCTTTCTTTTGGACAACTGGTGGAAGGGAGACAGCTTCGCGGAGATCGTGGGAATCACGTATGGGAAATCGCTGAAGCAACTGCTGGAGGAATGGGAGTATGCCCAGAAGAAGAGATATTTCCCGCTGCTTGGAGGCACCGACCTGCCGGACAAGAACTCCTCCCAGTTGACCTTCGACGGCTTCAACGTCGAGCCGGTCTCCTACGAGAGGAGCACCTCCCTCGGTTCCAAGGAGTGGGTAGTCTTCAAGGCCAACAAGCTCGGTTATTCCGGAATCTATCTTATGCCCGCCGGGGGAGAAAAGCAGAAGCTGGAGATGGTGATCAGGGGAGAGAGCTCCGCAGCCTTTGAATCTTTGCACCTGCTTTCCAGCGGGATCGACGTCTCCACCGAGGGCATCTTAGTCTTCGCCTCCAAGGTAAGGGAGAAGGATAAATTCTATTTCTTCGACCTCAAACGTAATCAGATGGTCCAGAAGGTCGGCTTCGACTCCCTGGTGAGCCTCTCTTCTCCTTCGTGGTCGCCACAGGGAGACAGGATCGTTTTTTGCGGCGCCGACAAAAGAGGCCGGCGGGATCTTTTCATTTATGATCTGAAAAGCGGAGAGCTGTCCCGCCTCACGAACGACTTCTACCTCGATGCCGATCCCACCTTCTCCCCCCTCAAAGAGGAGATCGTCTTCGTCTCCGACCGCGGCGATTGGGGAGCAAGGGGGCATGCCAACCTCTTCTCGTATTCCTTGGAGGCCGGAGAGATCTCACCCTTGGTGGTCGGACCGGAGACGTGTTCCTCGCCCCGTTTTTCCCCCTCAGGGCAATTCCTAGTTTACGCTTCAGATCGTCAGGGGGTAAACGATATCTACCTCTTAGACCTCAGAGATCCAGCCGCACTCCGAGGGATGAAACTGACCTCGGTGGCCACCGGGGCCTTCGATCCCTGCTTCTCCCTCTCGGAGTCTCAGGTGGTCTTTTCCAGCTTCAGTGCCGGGAGATTTCAGATATACAAGAGAGCCATCGAACTCGACTCTTTAGAGTTGTTGCCGCACAGTCCGGTTGAGTCTTATGCTGATTGGCAACCTCCGGTTCTGTCTGGAGAGAAACGGAAAGGGACGGTGAAGTATGAGAATCGGTTCTCTCTGGATCTGGCACAGTCGATAATCGGTTACGACGCCGCCTTCGGTCCAGTCGGGGGGTTGCAGGTGGCGCTCACGGATATGCTCGGCGACCATCAATACTATTTTCTCCTGTCCAACACCGCCGACACTAAGAAGAATTTCTTCTCCAGTTTCAATCTGGCGGTCACCTACCTGAACAAGGGGAGGCGCCTCAACTGGGGAGTGGGAGCCTACCATTTCTTCGACGAGTTCTACAACGACATTCAGGGGACCTATGCCCACCGCCAATACGGAGGCGCGGGGCTTCTGTCCTTCCCCCTCTCCAGATATGAACGTCTCGACAACAGTCTCTACCTGCGGCGCCTGGAGAAGGAGTTTTACTTTCTGGAGGAAACGCTGGGGGGAATGGTAACCACCGATTATCTCTCCTTCGTGAAAGATAACAGCCTCTGGGACCCGACCGGGCCCATAGACGGGATGAGGCTCAACCTCACCGTCGGCTACGGGTACGATCTAAGCAAGGGACGACCCTATAACCGCCTCCTGCTGGTGGACTTCAGGAAGTATTTTCGTCTGTCAAAATACAGCTGCCTGGCGAACCGGATGATGTACATCACCTCCGGAGGCATCGACCCTCAGAGATTCTATCTGGGCGGAAGCTGGTCTTTCAGAGGTTACAAACGGCGCTCCTTCTACGGGAGGAATCTGGTCTTGATCAACAACGAGCTGCGCTACCCTTTGATCAACAATCTCCTGATCGGTTTCCCTTTCGGCAACGTCGGCTTTCAGGCCATCCGGGGCACGCTGTTTTTCGATTGCGGCAATGCCTGGGACGAGACCTTCGAACAGCTCTACGGTTCCTTCGGCTTCGGAGCCAGAGTAAACATCGGAGCCTTCACGGTGCTGCGCTTCGATTTCGCTAAGACCACAAACTTCCGCTCCGTCTCTCCCGGGCTGAACTTCGAGTTCTTCTTCGGCTGGAACTACTGATGAAGATCAACTCTAAACTGAAGTTGTTCTCCCTTTTTTTTGCACTCGCCTTCTTTTCATCCTGTGGTCCCAAGTATCCCCAGAGACTGATGAGCTCTTACGGCGACAGCAATGACTCGCCCTGGACCACATACAAGGGGAACGAGCTGAGAACCTCCTTTTCTTCGGAGAGGATTCGACCTCCCCTGGGTCTGGTGTGGCGCTTCGAGACCTCCGCTCCAATTACCGCCTCTCCGTGCATAAGGGGCGGGCTAGTATACTTCGGTAACCTGGCGAAGAGACTCTATATCCTGGATGCAAAAAGTGGGAGAAAGATCACTGACTTGGGGCTCAAGGGAAGTGTCTCTTCGAGCTGTGCCCTGAAGGGCAATCTTTTGTTTGCGGCGACGGAGAGGGGGGGAGACCAGTTGGTGACAATCAATCTGAAAAACGGAGATACGGTCTGGCGCCAGCTGGCAAGAGACGTTTCCACCTCCCCCCTGGTCTTCGACGATAAGGTTGCCGTTGGGACTGGTGATGGCTATCTTTTGGTTTTCGCCTCTTCCAGAGGTGAGTTAGTCTGGCGCTTCAAAACCGCCGGAGGTATCATAACTTCTCCCGCCAAAGGTGGAGAGAAGATATTCTGCGGCTCAGAGGACCGTCACCTCTACGCCTTGGATGCCGAGAGCGGTGAACTCCGCTGGGAATTCAAAGCCGGGGGGAGCGTAACTGCCGGCCCCACGGTTTCGGACTCCCTGGTCTTTTTCGGCTCTACCGACAGCTGCCTGTATGCCCTAACGGTTGCGGGGGGAAGACAGCTCTGGAGGCTCAAAACCGGTGGGGAGGTATTCTCCTCCCCGGCGGTCGTGGGGGGGATGCTTTTCTTCGGGAGCAACGACCGGAAGCTATACGCCGTCGAAGTCGAGAGCGGTGAAGTCCTGTGGAGCTTCGAAACCGGCAGCCTCATCCAAGCCCCCCCTCTGGTGACGGAGGATTTGGTGCTGTGTCCTTCCTTCGACTTCCATTTATACCTCCTCGACAGACAAACCGGTCAACTCCTGTGGAAATACCGCACAGGAGGGATGCTGAAAGCCTCCGCGGTCATCTACGACCGCAGAATCTATATGGCCTCCAGTGACGGGCATCTGTATTGCCTTGCCCCTAAAAGTTCCAGGTAAAGTATAAAGTTTGCTCTCACGCTGCCGTTATCATAGAGGAGGGGAAATCACTAGTCTGATCAGTAGTACGACGAGTTCATAGAACCGGGTGGGGCATGACACCACCCCTTTTCCTTGGAAAAGGTAGCAGCTATGAGCGAGGAAAAAACGGCCGACAAAGCAGTGCTCCGGGATTTGAGGAAATCCCTGGAGGAACTCTTAAGAGAGATTCATGTTACCTCCAAAATCTTCTCTCTGTATCCTCCAGGGCATAACGCCTTGGAGAACGCGATAGAAAGCCCCTACCAGCATTTTCAGAAAATCTTTTGGATGAAGACCTCTATCCACCTTGTGGTCTGGGGTCCGGACCTCATCATTGAGGGTTTCTACCTTCGGGGTCGCGATTTTGTGGCAGACTTACTTTCGGATTTTGATCTATTGGGGGTGAAGAGCTTAGTGTTCAGTGACACTCTCACCAAACAGGACCTCCATTGTCTTTTAAGTTTCCTCAACAGCAGAGAGAGAGACACCTCCGCCGACCTCCAGGCTCTCTGGATGGAAAAGGGGATCACCTCCATCAAAGTTAACAGCGAAGAGTTCAGTCAAGTGCCAGAGGGGGAGACAGGCTCATCCTTGTTATTTGACAAGGCCAGTAATCTCTTGCAGGAGGAGCCTGAGAAATTGGCCAGATTCTTCGCCTCCGAAGGGAAGCTCGATGAAGAGGCCACTGCCGAAATCTTCGGATCCGGTGTTCGCTGGGAGGTGGCCGCAAAATCAATCGCCGAAAGTGTGAAGAGCGTGCCAGACGAGGAGTCGGCTCGGATTCTAAAAGAGGTGCTGCCGGGCTTGAATTTGACGGACCTACCACAATCGAGAAGAACGGCGATTTTGAAGAAGATCATTGACACCTTCACCTCCGGTCGGGATCAGGCGAATTTTTTAAGACCACTTCTAAATGACTTTCTCGCCAGGGGATGGGATAGACGGGAAATTCTGGAGCTTCTGAAGCCGAAGGTGGTGAAACAGTGGAGCTTACTGGATAAGTCCGAAAGAATCATCGAGACCCTAAGGAACGAGGGGGAGAAACCACCCTCAAATGAGGAGTTCAGAACCTTGGTTAAGGGGTGTGTTTCCTTGGAGAACTGGCAAAACCTCTCCAAGCTTCTAGGGCAGTTGAGTCAGATTTTGGAAAAAGGGACGGAACAACAGAAACAGAGGGTCTCGGAATATTTGACCGGGATGGCGGATGCTGTCTCCCAAAACGCCCCGGAGACATTCTTGGGGAGCTTAATCCAGTATTCCCATAACTTCTATCTTAAGACTCCCAGCAAGGAGTCCGAGGGTTTGCTTTTGGAACTTGCCAGAGAGTTAATCCTGCTAGACCGCCTAGCATTGGCAAAGAAGGCCTTATCGGTTCTGGGGGAACACAGAGAATCCAGAGGTTTGGGCACCTTCGCCAGCAACAGAGAAATTCTAACTGAAACTATGGACCCGGCGGTGGTGGAAAAACTCGTCTCCGAAATCGCCGGTGGCAAACCCGAAGGCCGCGAGCAGGCAGTGGACCTGATTCTGGCAATAGGGAACAGAGAGGCTTTCAGGAGACTGACCGAGATATTTACCAACCCGGATAAGTCCGTACGCCTGAGCTGCTTGAAAGCTCTGAGGCGTGGCGGGGACAAAGCTCTTTGGGCCTGTGAGTTACTCTTGAGAGACTTAGAGCCTTTGGAAGGTGAACAGCCCGACGGATACTTGGAGAAGGAACAGTGGTATCGGGCCAGGAACGCCATTTTTGTGATCCGCGAACTCAGAAACCCCGAAGGAATCAACATTCTTTTCAGGTTGAGCGACTGCACTGACCGCCGGGTCAGATATGAAATAGTGACCGCGGCTGAGAAGATCGGAGGGGAAGCCGCAGCAAAACTTCTAATGATCCTTGCTGATGATAGAGATCCCAAGGTGCGCAACCGAGCCATTGTCGCCCTGGGACAAGTCGCAAAAGCCGAAGAGGCTCAAGATCTGATTGCCCTCTCCCGGAAACATCCCGATTCCTTGCCCACGCTAGTGAACGTGCTTGGAAGACTTGGGGGCGAGGCCTCCAGGGACTTCCTTTTCACCATTCTGGAGGACGAGAATTATCTCAAGGAGCTAGGTTTGCCCAAGAAGGAGATGTCGGATCTCAGGGTTTTGGCTCTAAGCGCCCTGGCTCAGATCGGTGATGAAGCCTCGTTGTTCAAACTGAGAAAATACAAAAACCGAAAAGCAACCACCGGCAGACTCCTCAAGAAGAGGGACAACCTCCAGGCGGCCGCCTCCTCCCTCTTAGATCAAATTGAGAGAGGGAGCCCCAACACGATTAGTGAAGTCCCTACAGAACAGCAATCGGCCCTCAGTGATTAACAGCAGCCACCTGCAGCGGTCTATTACCCACTTCTAACCACTCACCAATCACCAGCTGGCTACCCGGCAGAGACCTCCACCTGGCCGGGGGCGATTCATCTCCAGTGAGAGATTGGCAGCTCCGGCCTCTGGGGCGAAATTGACACCCCCTCCGAGGTGGCTTATATTCCAGACCATGATAGAAGCAAAAGATCTCCATTTCTCATACAAGGATCAGAGTGGCTCTCTTCTCCCGGCAATCCGGGGAATGAGTTTTTCGATTCCGGAGGGGGGCTATATCGCCATAATAGGACCCAACGGCTCCGGAAAGTCCACCCTGGCACATCTTTTGGCCGGGATCCTCTTTACGACCTCAGGAGAATTGAAGATAGGCGGATTAGACCCTAAAAGCCCGGAACAACGAGAGAGACTTCGGACCCTGGTGGGTCTGATCTTCCAGAACCCCGATAACCAGCTGGTCTCAGTAACCGTGGAGAGGGAGGTGGCCTTCGGACTTGAAAATCTGGGTCTGCCTCCGGAAGAGATGAGAGCGCACATAGATTGGGCTCTGGGGGAGTTCGATTTGGAGAGATACCGCTTTCATTCACCAAACAGGCTCTCGGGGGGTGAAAAGCAGCGCCTGGCAATAGCCTCGGTGATGGCCATGGGGCCGGCCTACCTCATCTTGGATGAGCCCACCTCGTTTCTGGATCCCACCGGAAGAGCTGAGATCCTCTCCGTTCTGGATAGGATCGGCTCCCAGCCGGTCCGCGGCTGCCTTGACCGGGGTAAACCTGATCCCTTCCGCGGCCCCCAGAAAGAGGTGAATCTGGGTTCCCCCCGGAAGTTGACAACTGTTCATATCACTCAGTTCCCGGAGGAGGCGTGCCTGGCTCAGAAGGTTGTGGTCTTGAACCAGGGAAAGGTGTTCTTGGAGGGGAGCCCCCCGGAGGTGTTCTCGCATATTGAGCCCCTCGAGAGCATAGGGCTGCGCCCCCCACAACTCGGCAGATTGCAGCAGATGCTGAAAGAACGGGGCCTGAGAATCATGGGGGAACCTTGTCGAGCGGAGGAATTCCTACACTCCCTGGTGTCACTTCAGAAGAAGTGGAACCGCATTGAATCGGAGACAGCTATTCGAAGAGGTGGAGCCAGAGAGGAGCCTTCGGGCTTGGGCAAGGGCAAGAATCCCGACAAGATCGTGAGTCTTGAAGAACTCTCCTTTCGCTACCGCGATTTCGCCTCCAAGCCAGAAGAGGTCCTCTCGGAGGTGAACCTCTCCATCAGCGTCGGTGAATTCGTGGGCCTGATCGGACCGACCGGCTCCGGCAAGACCACTCTCGCCAATCTGATTTCGGGTCTTCTGAAGCCTACTTCGGGGAGAGTTACGTTTTCCCGGGAGAAAGAGGGCGGCCCCAGGGTTGGCTTGATTCTTCAATTCCCCGAAAGGCAGTTTTTTCGCGAGACAGTCTCTGAGGACATTGTATACGGACTCAAAAACCTCGGATTCAGTGGTGGGAAGCTAAAGGCAGAACTTGAACGTTCGTTACAACTGGTGGATTTGGGGGCGGAGGCATTTTCCGACCGCCAAGTTCACGCTCTCTCCGGCGGTGAGCAGAGGAGGGTCGCCATCGCCTCAATTCTTGCGATGAAACCGGAGCTTCTGATACTGGATGAACCCTTTATCGCTCTTGATCCCGAAGCCACGGTGAAACTGAAGCAGAGCCTGAGCAGAATCCACGAAGGTGGCACCTCCATACTGCTCATCTCCCACGATCTTGAGGCCATATTTGAGCTCAGCAGCAGGTTGATAATTCTCAAGGAGGGAAGAATAACTGCCGACTTACCCTCAACTGACAGAGGGAGTTGGCCGGAGGCGGTCCTGAAGTCGGGACTGGTTCTTCCCGACCATCTAACACTGCTGCGGAACCTCGAAGACCAGGGTTGGGAGGTCAGCTACGGTGATCTGACTCTGAAGCAGACCGCCTCCCAGATAGCAAGGAATCTCATCCGCACCGAGACGGCCCGGAACAACTGACAGTCCCGGCCGAAGTGTGCTTCGTGAGCTGGGAACCATCGACCCTCCCCTCTCCCGGGCCTCACCTCTCCACTCAAAAGCTCTCTCGACATGACCGCGCTTTAGCTGGGCGCCTTTCTGATTTGCAGAGATGGATCGTTCTGACCGACTGTAGCCCTCGTTCGTGCGGGCAGTGGCAGCAGGAACAAATCAAAAGACTTGGCCCGGTAGCTGTCGATCCTGAATATCACTGGTTTGGTGAGGCTGTGAAACCCAACCTGCCCTCCAACTTTTCGATCTGGTCAGGAAAGGGTCATATCACAGCTTCAAAAGATCCGAGGGGTTCAGAATCGGCACCACCTCGCCTTTGCCCGATAGAGTGGCTCCCGAAAAGCCGTCGGTTCGAGCCAGCGGGCCTTCAGGTGGTTTTGCAGCAATCTGTTCTTTTTCCCGGATGGCGTCCACGACCAGGCCGACCCGGCTGCCCTCTTCTCCCACCACCACCACCTGCATTTCGTTTCGCTCTACCCCGCGGGAGGGCAGCTTCAGAAGCGCAGATAGCTCCACGATTTTCAAGGTTTGGTCTGGGGTGACGACCACCTTCTCCCCAGATGTAGACTTTACCTGCTCAGGCTTGACTGATAGCACCTCCTCAACGGCAGTTACAGGTAAAGCGAAGACGTTCCCACAAGTTTCTATCATCAAAACCTCCACAGTCGCCGGGGTCAAGGGCAATCGCAGGGAGAATTTAGTCCCCTGATGCCGGTCGGTGGTGGTGGTTATGTGACCATTCAGGCTTCGGACGTTGCGTTTCACTACATCCAATCCTACGCCTCGACCGGAGAGGCTGGTCACCTCCGCGGCGGTGCTGAAACCGGGAGCAAATAGCAGATCGAGCGCTTGAGCATCATCCAGTGCCTGTGCTTCCATGCTGCTGAGCATCCCTCTTTCCACCGCCCGCTCCCGTATCTGGACCGGGCTCATTCCCTCTCCATTGTCCTCCACCTCGATCATGAGGTTTTGACCCTCGTGAAAAGCCCTCACGGTTACCAGACCTGCCTCTGACTTCGAAAGTTCTCTTCTCACCGCGGGGCTCTCAATTCCGTGGTCGACGGCATTCCGAACCAAATGTAGAAGGGGATCAGCCAGCCTATCGACAATGACCTTATCCACCTGAATCGTGCCGCCTAGGATTTCGAGTTCGATCTTCTTCCCTTTTTGCCGGGCTAGGTCTCTGACTATCCGAGGCAACCTCCTGAACACCGAATTGAGGGGCACCATACATACCTTCCTGACGGTGCCTTGCAGGTCACTCGATATCTCCTCTAGGGAGGCGGTCGCCTTTTCCAGTTCGTCCTGTATCTCTGAACCCTCCGGATCAGATCTCATTTTCTGGGTGAGAAGGAGAAAGCGGTCGCGATTGACGGTCAGCTCTCCGGCGAGCTTCAGCAGGTGGTCCAATTTCGACCTCTCCACCCGGACGGTGTCTTCCACCGTGACAGCTTTTTCGACTCTCAAGGCCGCCTGTCTGTCCAGGGCTTTCTTCACATCCTCTCTGGTGACCTTCTTCCGATCTATTAGGATCTCGCCTAAGGGCCTTTGATCCTGAAGCGCTTCCTGGAGGTCTTCTTCGCTGACCTTCCCCTGGGACACCAGGATTTCTCCCAGGCGCGGCGGCTTCAACTCTCCCTGGGAGGCTCGAGCGAGATCGGTCAGAAGCTGGGCTATCTCGACCTCGGCTCCCTGCTCATCTGGGCTTTCAATCAGCCCCTTTACGAAATCGTGGGTTTGAAGGAGCAATGCCATGACCGGAGAGGAGAGCTCAATTTCACCGGCCCTGAATTTCTCTACTAATTTCTCCTCCTTGGCCATCAGACTCTCCACCGGCTCTAGCTTCATGTAGGAGGCGGAATTGCGCAGGCTATGAATCGCCCGGAGGTAGTTATCCAGAGAGGCCTGACTGATTTGTCCCCTTTCCATCTGATCGAGACAATCCTTCATCACATCCAGGTGCTGTCGGGCGGCCTGCAGGAAGGCCTTCATCTCTGGAGTGGTGGCGGTTTTGCGCTTCGCCGTCGTCTTCTTCTCACCCTTTCTGAGAGCATCCCTTCTCTGAGCCCACTTGGGGTCGGGCTGCTCTCCGTGCCTGCCAGCTTGCCCGGACTCAAGAAATGATTCTTCAATTTGCCTGAGCTTTTCATCTATGGGGAGTTTCCCTCTCTCCAATACCGAGGTTTTTCCGGCGGCCAGGCCATCCGCCAATTCCCCCAGAAGGTCTGTGCCCTCAAGGATGACGTCAATTATCTCTGAGTTTGGCTTCAGGCTCCCCCTTCGAAGCTTCTCCAAGATGTTCTCCAACATGTGGCTCATCTCCGTCATTCTCTCAAATCTGAGAAAGGAGGAAGCCCCCTTTATGGTGTGCATGCTGCGAAAGATGTCGTTCAATACCTCCTGGTTGTCAGGTTCCTCCTCCAGCTTCAGCAGATTGGGCTCCAGGCTCTGGAGATGTTCCCTAACTTCCAGGATGAACTGTTTTGTGAGCTCAGGATCCGAGGACAGATTGCTCTCTTTAGTGTTCAGCTGTCCTTCCGGGGACGGGCTCAGATTCATTCTGCCACCTCTCCCAGCAACATCTTGATATGGGCAACCAGAGTCTCCGGCTGGATCGGCTTGATCAGATACAGGTTCGCTCCTGCTCTCAGGCCCTCC
>LIZU01000110.1 GCA_001302725.1 candidate division Zixibacteria bacterium DG_27 | reverse complement strand
CAAAAAATGGCCACGAAGCTCAAGAATGAGGCCGCCGCCTGGGCTCCGAAGAGAATTATGGTATTAATCCTGGGGGGGTGAGGTTTTATTACCTGTTCTTCGGGCAATTATCTCTCGGAGATAATCTTCTCGACAAGCTCGCAGATTATATGTCCTAAGGTTATGTGCGCTTCCTGAATGCGGGTGACTTCATAAGACGGAACCAGTAGGGGAAGATTCACCAACGGCAGAAGCCTGCCCCCGGATTGGCCCAGAAGACCTATCACTTCAATGCCACTTTTCTTCGCCAGCTCGGTGGCTCTTACGATATTCTCGGAGTTGCCGGAGGTGGAGATGGCGATGAGAATATCTCCCTTTCTGCCGATGGCCTCGATCTGGCGCACGAAGATGTTCTCGAACCCGAAATCGTTGGCTGAGGCAGTAAGCAGACTGCTGTCGGTGGTCAAGGCAATGGCGGGATAAGCCTCCCGATCGTCGCCGGCCTTGAGCCTGACCACGAACTCCGTCGCCAGATGCTGACAGTCCGCCGCGGAGCCGCCGTTGCCGCAGAAGAGGATTTTGTTCCCCCCCTTGATGGCGGCGGCAACCTTCTCTGCAGCTTCAACCATGGCCTCGCTCAAGCTCTCTTTGATCTTCAGCTTCAGCTCCGCACCTTCGGAGAGCCAGTCTGCTATCAGTTTGAGGCTTTGCTCTTTGGCTGATATTTGCGTTTCGGTGGCCCTATTTCCTGTGGATGGCATCTGCGAACTCTCTTGCAAGCTTTTGACTTCCTCTCTTCTCCAAGACATCACCAATGACCACGAAGGAGGCTCCGGCTCTGACCTTCTCTTGTGCCACCGCCGGTTGCTTTATCCCTCCTCCAACGATGATGGGTAAGGAGACATAATCCCGGATCGCTCCGATTACCTCGTCCGGCACCGGGCTATCGGCGCCACTCCCGGCATCGGTGAAAAGCATCTTCATCCCCAGATACTCAGCAGCCAGGGCATGAGCGCAGGCGATATCCGGCTTATCACTGGGGATGGGGAGGGAGTTGGACATATAAAGGACCGAGGTCATCTTACCGGAATCGAAGATGAGATAGCCGGTTGGGATGGCCTCAATTCCATACTTCCTGATAAGGGGGGCGGCCTTGACATGTTCGCCGATTAGGAGATTGGAATTCCTTCCCGACACCAGGGAGAGAAACAGGATCCCGTCGGCATACCGAGAGACCATATTGACGTTTCCGGGGAAGATGATGACTGGGGTTTCTCCGACAGCTTTCTTTATGGTTTTGACCCCCCGATCGAAATTGTCAGTCAGAAGTATTGAGGAGCCGACCAAGATTCCATCGGCGCCAGCTTCAATGGCACTGGCGGCGCTTGAGGCCAGCTTTCTGGTGGAGGCTCTGTCGGGGTCGAGAAGGACGAAAAAGCCAGCACCTCGCCTGCTTAAGATTTTTTGAAGATGATTGAAAAGCTTCATTTTCCCTCCCCTGAGAGACTCTGCAAGAATCCTTTGATGTGGCAATTTACAAGAATTTCAGCCGTACGCAACCTAATTCAGCGTCTATCAGCTGGGGCCGACCGGTGGAGGCAATCTAAGAGCCCCCACCCTTTCCACATTCAATGATCTGGTGCTTGCTTATAGTAAGTGTCACTTTCCTCACCGTTGGCAGCTTTCTGCGGTCCTTAAAACCTGCCTGGGCAAGATGTGACTTCCCTCCACCAGAACCTCCGCCAGCCTTAGCACCCTCTTTGATGATCTCTCCGGCCTTCACTCCTTTTTTGATCAAATCGTCGGTCACAACCGTAACTAAGGCTATATTCCCTCCGATGTCGCTAGCTAGTGTCGTTACTCCAGAGGTCAACATTTCACGCACAGCGTCAGCCAGGGAGAGCAGCTCTTCCCGGCTATTCTTCTTGACTTCTTCGAAGCCAACTCTCGACCCTGTTCCTTCAACGACCTTGGCTTTGTGCACTAGCTTCTCAGCTTCACTCCTGTAAGACCCCGCCTTGTGCCTTCCTAGCTCCTTCTCCAGTCTCTTCTTCTCATCCAGGAGTTTCTCCGCTCTGGCTTCAATCTCCTCCGTCGGGGCCTTGAGCGCCTTCGAGAGATTACTCAGGAGATTCCTCTCTTTATCCATCAACTCGAATGCTCCCATACCGGTTACGGCCTCGATTCTCCTAATTCCGGCGGCAATGGCGGATTCCGAGACGATGCGGAACTGTCCGATCTCGCCGGTGGAGTTCACATGTGTTCCACCACATAGCTCCTGGCTGTAATACTTGGGATCCTCAGGAGTGGAATCTTTCGCTTCTATCCTTACAACCCGAACCTTGTCGCCGTATTTCTCACCGAATAAAGCCACCGCACCTTTCTTTTTAGCCTCTTCGAAGGGAACTTCAGATTCAGGCCTCACGGACAGATTTTCCAATATCTTTTTGTTGACGTCCTTTTCAATTTCCAACAGCTCCTCAGGCGTTAACGCCTTGAAATAGGTGAAATCGAAGCGAAATCTATCCGGAGCAACCAAAGAGCCGGACTGATTAACGTGCTCGCCCAAAACCTTCTTCAAAGCGCGATGCAAGAGGTGGGTAGCGGTGTGGTTGCGCATTATGGATAGCCGTCGCTGGATATCGACCCTTGCTATGACTGGCGCACGAGCATGGAAACTCGCGGGGACCGTAGAGGTATTTTTCAGGAGCTTCCCGAGGTGGACAGTGATGTTGCCTATCTTCTGGAGCCTGCTTACTTCTATCTTCCACTCGCCGCTTTCGTCTTCGATTTCGCCAACGTCCCCGACCTGTCCTCCAGCCTCGGCGTAGAACGGCGTTGTGTCAAGCATCACTTGTGTCTCGCTTTCAGCAATGTTGACATAAGTGTGGTCTCCGAGGTATGTCCTCACCTCAAGCGAGTCATATGTGAAATCCGTTCTCTCACGTGCGGGATATTTTGAGAAGGTCTCGTACAACGCTTTCTCTTCATGTGTCAGAAAACCAGTAGCGGCAGCCTTGGAGCGTTCACGTTGCACTGCTAGTTCAGCCTCAAAGCCACGGACATCAACGGACATCCCTCTCTTGCCTGCCATTATCTGCGTCAGGTCGAGCGGGAAACCATAGGTATCATAGAGCTTGAAGGCCTCCTTTCCGGGAATGACTTTCTTACCAGATTTCTCGAGTTTCTTCGCTATGTCTTCGAAAAGCTCCAGGCCGGTGTCGAGGGTGCGTTCGAAGCTCTCCTCTTCAGCATTGAGGACGTTTTCAATGATTTTCCTTTTCCCCTTCAGCTCCGGATAGACATCCGCCATGCTGTTTTCCAGAGTGTCGAGCAACTCGGACATAAACGGCCGATGGATCTCCAAGAGACGACCGTTGTAAGAGGCTCTACGGAGAATCCGCCTCAGAACGTAACCCCGTCCCTCATTTGAGGGCATGCCACCGTCAGCAATACAGAATGATAGCGCCCGTATGTGATCGGCAATCACCCGGTGGGCCATCCCCTCTGCACCTGGGGAATATTGCTTGCCGGAGATCTCCACCACCTTCTCGACCAGAGGCTTTAGCAAATCCGTGTCATAATTGGAATGGACACCCTGCATCACCGCGCAGAACCTCTCCAGGCCAGCGCCGGTATCGACGGAGGGTTTCGGCAGTGGGGTCATCTTACCGCTTTCATCGCGATTGAACTGCATAAAGACCAGATTCCACAGCTCGCTGAATCTGTCGCAGTCGCATTCGATTCCTTTGCAGCCAGGGCCGCAGCTGAACTCCTCTCCCTGGTCGTAGTGGATTTCCGAGCAGGGACCACAGGGGCCGACATCGCCCATCGACCAGAAGTTGTCTTTCTCTCCGAAGCGCAAGACACGACCCTTCAAGGCCGGATCAATCTTTCTCCAGATCTCGAAAGCCTCATCGTCGTCCTCATAGACGGTGGCGTAGAGTCGGTCTTTCGGAATTCCCAGAACCTTGGTGACAAACTCCCAGGCATAGTCAATCGCTTCCTCTTTGAAATAATCCCCGAAGGAGAAGTTACCCAGCATCTCGAAGAAAGTCTGATGGCGTGTGGTTTGTCCCACAATCTCGAGGTCGTTGTGCTTGCCGCCGGCACGCATACATTTCTGGGAGGAGGCGGCCCGCTTGTAGTTCCGTTTCTCCTTGCCCAGAAAGACATCCTTAAACTGATTCATCCCGGCGTTGGTGAAAAGCAGGGTGGGATCATCCACCGGAATGAGGGAGGAACTGGGAACGACCCTGTGGTCATACGCGGCGAAAAAATCAAGGAATTTCTGGCGGATTTCCTTAGAGGTAATCATATCTACGTTTCACATGTAGCCCAGGTTGTCTCAACCTGGGACATTAATGTCAGGTTGGGACAACCTGACCTACGGGGGGGTGTTTGGGCAACAGAGTCATGACATCACGGAGACAGAAATTCCTCCAAATCGGTCTCTACCTTCGGATTGGCCGATGAATAGGGATAATCCTCGGGAGATTCGACCAATCCAGCCTTGAGAGGGTTATTATAAATATAATTCACCTTTTCCCAAAACTCTTTTTCATTTCTAATTATCTGTTCGTAGAAACCACTTTGCCAGAGCGGACCGTTTCGGTTCAACATTTGATTTATCAGACGTGAACTTCCTCGCTTAATGCTGTGCATAATCTTAGATATATTTTCCTTTGCATTGGGCTTCAATATAATATGCAGATGGTCAGGCATTATTACAAATGCAAGAAGCAGGTATCTTCCCTCTTTGCGAAAATTATCTATGCAGTTTAGCAAAATCGGGGCGCTTCTCTTATTCGCAAAGAATTTTCTGTTCCCGTGAGTTTTGGAGGTCACAAAATAGATTGCTTCAGGTACATAGAATCTGTGGAATTTCCCCATGAAAAACGCCAATCCTGTCGGGTTGAGACAACCCGACCTACGGCCATCGGGTTAAGACGACCCACCTACGGCCATCGGGTTGGGACGACCTGACCTACGGGCTCATGGAAGAGGTCATCATATCATTTGACTTGTTTCCCTTGCACACGTCCAATCCACACGTAGCCCAGGTTGTCTCAACCTGGGATATTAGTGTCAGGTTGGGACAACTTGACCTACGTCATCGAAGAAATCTGCCAAAATATCGGCAAACCGCTTGGGATCTTCCAGAGTCAACATATGTCCGCTATCCTTCATAATCATCAGCTTGGAATTCGGGATTCTTCGGGAGAGATTCCGGGAGGCATCAACAAAGGAGTGACCTCTCTCGCCGGCGACAATCAAAGTCGGAGCTTCTATCGCACCCAACAGAGAACGCCAATTCAGGGGTTTATTCTGCGTCTTCAACTCTAAAACCGTGGCCAAATTCTTAGCTTCATTTCTCCTGATGATTCGCTCCCACAGGGGTCTCAGGTCTGGGTTGCGCTCAAAGAGGGATCCCATAATCACGCCATCGAATATCCCGGTATTCTTTGCCCAAGCCC
>LIZU01000109.1 GCA_001302725.1 candidate division Zixibacteria bacterium DG_27 | reverse complement strand
CGTCATAATGTCAGCTTGAAGCTGATCCTCTTTGAGGGGAAGCGTTCAGAGCCAGAATCGTCCAGAAAAACATGCTAATGATAGGGTCCGACAGGACTACTGCAAACATCCCCATAATGAGGAGCGAAATCACCGTCAACATCTTCCCGAGAGCTAGGCCAGGTAAGAATCTCTCATCCGCCCTGCGCTTTCTCCGGTATTGCCGCAAATCGAGCCTGAAGCTCCGAACCAGAATCCAGAGAAGTGCCAGCAAAGTGAGATAGCCAGAATCCAGCACCGTTTCAAGATACAGATTGTGCCAGTTGCCAATCTTCTTGTCGATCAACTGCTCCCGGTATTCCGGCGGAAAGGTGAAATCGAAGCTGGAGGCGCCATGTCCCCAGGGGGGAGCCTCTTTTAAGACCTCAAAACCGGCTCTCCAGAGGATATCTCTCTGGGTGGAGAAGAGGGGATTCGAGAGGGTGAGTCGATCCTTGATAATCGGAGGGCCAGCCACCCCGAGGACGATGAAAACGACGGCCAGAGCCCCGAACACTAACACTAGCTCTCTCTTCTTGACGAAACCGACCACCCCCACGATCACAAAACAGGTCAGGTAAGCGGCTCTGGCAAATGTGAGTAAGAGGCCAGACAGAATCGGAAGGATCAGGGTCGCTTTCAGCTGCCTCCAGAGCGGTTTAGGGTTGACCGCTATCTGGGGAAACAGCAGGCAGCCGGTGAATACCAGATAGTTGGCCAGGGTGTCGTGGGCACCGCAAGTGGAGCTGGCTCTCTCTATGTCTAAAAGAAGATATTTCAGAGTGGCGTATGCGCCTACCGCTCCGCCTGCCACCACCAGAACCCAGACCATTCCTTTGGCCTTCTCCAGACGATTGATGTTCAATCCCACCACGAGATAGGTCAGAGGCAACCACCACTTCTGCCACTCGGAGGCACTGATTTGATAGTTTTCCGAGAAAACAATCGACAGCAGTCTTAAGGCCATGAAGAGTAAGATCGGGTAGAAAAGCGGGAGCTTCACGAGCTCCCGATGGCTGCCCAAAAGAACAAGCACTCCGGTGGAGACGAGCAGTATCGTCAAAAGCGCCTGCGAAAGGGCTATGGTGAACACCAGGGAGAGACCAAGGAAAAGCAGCAGCAAGTAGTTGAGATCTATGAGTCTTTGAACCGCTCTCATCATCGTTTATGCAGCAGACTAAGATAGACCTGTTCGGTGCAAAGGCTGAAACGAGCCAGGTTGAACTCCTGCTCCACCAGGAGCCGGCTGCACTCCCCGAAACGCCTCCTTAAATCTGGATCGAAAAGAAGCCTCTCGATGGCCGCCGCCATCTTTCCCGGCCTACCCGGAGGAACGACATAACCGTTGACCCCCTCCTGAATCGTCTCCGGAACCGCGTTGATGTCGGTGCCCACCACCGGCAGACCAAACGCCATGTATTCCAAGGCTTGCCGACATATCGCCTCAGAGCCGACTGAAGCTACGACCCCGATGTCTAAGATCTCCAAAAGCTCCCGGACATCTTCCACGATCCCGAGTAGAATGAAATTCTCACTCTGACCTGACCTATCAATCTGCCTCTTCAAACCTGAAAGCGTCAACTGCGCCTCCCCACCAGCAATAAGGAATCTGGTTTCAGGAAACCTTTTTACAACGATTCCGGCTGCTTCAATGAAGTCGAGATGCCCCTTGATAGGCGAAAGCCTTCCCAAAAGACCAACCACGATACAGTTCTCATCGATACCGTATTTCTGGCGCAGGGCTGTTCTCTGTCCGGTCGGTTTGAACTCCTCCTGGTCAATTCCGAGCGGTATTAGGCTGACCCGATCTTTCGGCATACTGAAGTGATCGAGATAGCTCTTCTGCAGAGCTCGGTTCGCAGCGATGACGGCATCAGTCCCGTAACGATTGAGCCACTTACAGAAAACATCGTTTCGCGGAGGACGAACATCACCGCGGGTTCTCACTATCGGCAACCTCAAACCGTTCAGGTTTCTTGTCAAAGCGCTTAAGGTATGACCCTCCCCACGATGAACATTGACGATCTCGATATTTCTTTCCGTTAAGAGATTCTTCAACCTGAAGATGTTCCGCACCAATTCGAACGGGTTCTTCGTCGACAGCTTAATCTCCTCGAAGACCTCCAACCCTTTTTTCTTTGCCTCTCTGATTGGGGGGCTGTCAGGATCACCAACGACCAGGAGGTTATGTCCCCGGCGCGCTAAACCCAAAGACAGAGTCACGGCATAGTGGGCACAGGCGTTATACCAGCGGACGTTTATTACCTGGAGTATATTCAGCTTGGCTGGGAACACTTTAAGGAAAAGCGTTTCGAGAACCGGAGCCCCCCTGAGGGTCAGGTCCGCTGACCCTCACTCCGGATGGAGCCGATTTTCTCAGCTCTGGCAAACTCTGGATCAAATTCTCGCAGGTAGCTAAGACCTCGTGAACCGCGATTCTATCCAGACAGGAGAGTTCTTGACAGGAGTGCTTCCTCTTGTTGCAGTCTTGGCAGAGCGGCAATCCCTGCAGATAGAGATGCCTTTTCGCATCGGGGAAAGTCCAGCTTACGGGATCGTGAGGCCCGTATATCGTCACCGTAGGCAGACCCACCGCCACCGCAATATGCTTGGTGCCGTTGTCGTTGCCGAGATGAAGATGACAGCGGCTCAAGATGGCTCCCAGTTCCAAAAGATTTCTCGTTCGGGGTGAAACTAGCACCGCCTCCTCAACGGACATTTTCTGGAGCCTCTCAGCAACCTCTCTCTCCCCCGGCCCCCAGGTGACTATGACCTTGGCACCGTATCTGCGACGTATTCTTCTGATGAGTTCGGCATACTTCTCAAGAGGCCAACGGTTGAAATGCCGCCTGCTGGTTGGGGAAACCGAGATAAGGAAGTCCTCGCTTGTCAGCCCCATTTCCTTTAGAGACTGCTTTGCATACTCCTCCGACCGCCTATTCAGGAAGAGGTCTAAGGCGACTCCATCGACCTCGACACCCAGCGACTTCAAGAATTCCACCCTCTTTGAGGCTGCGTAAGCTCTTTTAGAGGAATGTTCAACTCTCAGATTGTAAAAAAGTCCCCGCCCGTGCTGACCTACTCCGATTCGATATTTGGCTCCGGAGGCAAAGGTATACCATCCGCTGCGGGGGTTGCTCAAAAAATCAATCACCACATCGAAGCGATGACCCCTTATCTCGAAAACCTTCTTCAGCTGATAGGCCCAGTCTCGGGACCTGCCCTTGTCAAGTGTAATTACTCCGTCGAGGAACGCATTCTCTGAAAACAGAGAGGCAGATTCATGCTCGGTGAAGAAGAAGAGCTTCATCTCAGGGAAACTCCTCCGCAGAGCTCTAATCGCCGGCGTGCACATCAGGGCATCCCCTATCCTGCGAAGCTGAATCATCAAGACCTTCTCGGTCCCCTTCAGGGCGAGCTTTTTCAACCTTCTGGCCTCTTAGAGACTAAACTGCATTTCGTAAAGCTTCTTATACAATTCGCCCAACTCCAGCAGTTCTTGATGTTTTCCCTGCTCCACAATTCTTCCCCGATCAAGCACGATTATCCGACTGGCATGTCGGATCGTCGAAAGCCGGTGGGCAATGACAAAGCTGGTGCGCCCCCTCATCATGTTCTCAATCGCCTCCTGAACCAGGATTTCGGACTCGGAATCCAAAGCCGAGGTGGCCTCATCAAAAATCAGAATCGGAGGGTTTTTGAGTAATGCTCTGGCGATGGCCAGACGCTGTCTCTCTCCTCCAGAGAGTTTTACGCCCCGGTCGCCGATGGAGGTGTCATATCTCTCGGGCAGTTGCTCGATGAACTGCGTCGCCTTAGCAATTCTTGCCACCTCCTCGATTGCCTCCAGTTGGACTCCATCGGAGCCGTAGGAGATATTGTTTTTGACGGTGTCGTTGAAGAGGATCGTTTCCTGGGTCACGATCCCCATCAGACCCCGCAGTTGAGGAATATCCACCTCCCTTATGTCGACCCCGTCGATTTCGACCCTCCCCTCCTGGGGATCATAGAAGCGAGGCAAAAGATCGACCAGGGTGGTCTTTCCCGCCCCCGAAGGACCGACGATGGCGATTACCTCTCCGATCTTCACACTGAAACTGATGTTCTCCAAAACCGGCTTTTTGGGATCATATCCGAAGGTGACGTTCTCAAATCTTATCTCCTCCCTGGGAGCATCGAGAACTGTCGGACTGACCGGGGCAATGATAGTCGGCCTGGTATCGACGATATCAAAAATCCTTTTGCCGGCAGCCAGCCCCTGCTGAATGTCGATATTTGCGTGGCTCAGGACCTTTATCGGCTGCATCAGGGAGAATGTCGCCACCAGAAATAGGAAGAACCGCTCGGTGGTCAGGGTTTGGTCTACGAGAATTTTCTGGCCTCCATACCAGAGAATCAGGACCCCTACCAGAACTCCCAGGTATTCCGTAAGTGGAGGAGCCAGAGAACCGATGCGGGTTAACTTCACCATGGTTTTGAAGAAATCCCGGGTATATCTTTTAAACTTCGATTTCTCGGACTTCTCCATGGCGAAAGCCTTAACTACCCGGATGCCGGTGATGGTCTCCTCCAGGGTGGAGGTGATATTAGCCATCTTCTCCTGGGTGATGGCGGATTTCACCCGCAGTTGACGGCCCACCAGGCTTATCAGGATTATGCTGGGAGGGAGAATCAGAAGCGAAACCAGGGCCAACTGCCAACTCGCCCAAAAGACCATGGCCAGATATACTAATACCAAGAAAGAGTTGCGCAAAATGTTTGCCAACCCATTTGCGACCGCCCCCCTGACCAGGGTTATGTCGTTGGTGATGCGGCTGATCAACTCCCCGGCTCTGCTTCCGTGGAAATATTGCAGAGGCAGCTCGTGATAATGGCTATAGACCGCATCTCGAAGATCCCGTATCACTCCCTGCTCCACCCGCACTATGAGGAAACTCTGTCCGTACCAGAAGAGGTTTTTGATCGCAAAGATGATCAACAGGAAAATGCAGAATCTCTTCAGGCGTTCGAGTTTGGTCTCTCCACCGATAACTTCTACAAAGGTCTCCTTGTCCAGCTTGGCCAGCCTGTCGATCTTCTCAGAGAGGGAGGTGGATGGAGTTCGGCGCAGCTCTTCTTGTTCTCCCGGGGAACTGCTGCCCTCGAAGATTATCTTCGTCAACGGCACCACCATCGTGAGAGACACTCCACTGGTGCCGGCATAGAGGGCCATGAAGATTATCGACCCCAGCAAGAACCACATGTGAGGTCTTAAGTATCGTAGAAGACGCAGATATAGGCGCATATCAAGATATTCTGTTCATCTCGGCGGGGGCTGGCAAAAGCTCGCCTACCTTCTCTATCACTTCCTCCAGAGGAAAATCACCATCGAAATAGCGAACGTGACGATGGCGCTCTCCCTGGGGAGCGAACTTATTCAGATCCGAACTTGTGAAGACTGAAAGTGTAGAGCAGCCGCATG
>LIZU01000108.1 GCA_001302725.1 candidate division Zixibacteria bacterium DG_27 | reverse complement strand
TAGATGCTCAAGAAGGTCTCACCGGAATGTAACACTATATCTAACAAGTTGTTATACTGCCCCCCTTCAAGTGCCCCTTTATCCGCCTCTAAAAGGATTTCACTGTCCGCGTCCTCGATCATAAGGTTGCTATTATGTCTTTGGACAACGTGGACGGAGTAATCCTTCACCGGTTTGATATTCAACCACCGCAGGTAAGAACTGACCTCTTTGGGAACTTTCTTGAGAGCCTCCTCTTCAGTTTCACCTCGTACAAAGGCCCCGGCCAACTCCACTATATAACCGAGGTAACCCTTCCCGTTGGTCTCAAATGCAACGGAGGCGGTATCGCCAAATTCTATTGAGAACGGAGGGTCACTAAGACCCTCCCTATAGAATCGGTTCATGTTCCACGACGTCAGATTCATCCGCTCCGGGGCTGAATTCGGCTATTTAATCCTCTGGCTTTTCTCCTTGAAAGCTATTCCCAGTTGTTCGAGCTCCTTCAACACTGGTTCATAGATCGCAGGACTTACGGGGATATGGACCCCGGTGGCATCTATCTTTCCCTCCACGACCAACTTCGCTCCGATGGCAGCCGGCAAGCTCACCGTCCGGGACATGGAGGAGTCCCCGTGGGGTATCCCGAAATCAATGAGGGTTGAGAATGTCTTCTCCTTTCGGTTGTCCTTCGGATACTCCGCCACGAACTCATGATGCAGGATGATCATGTCCCTCTCCCCCTCTGCATATGGCATCTTCTCCAGCATGATCTCACCGAGAAGGTCCATAGCCGAACCCTTCTCCAAGGGTAGAGGTTTATCGCTGAGAAGCCCCAACCACTCAAATCTCTTTATGACGTCTGAATCTGCCTCAATTCTAAAGTAGCTTGCCAGGTCCTTTTTGAGATTGGTAGTATCCGCGCTCCCAATCAGTTTAGCGATAAATTGAGCGAAAGTAAGGTCCTTGATGTCCTCTCTTTCGGTTTCGTCAAGAAGGCCCAGCTCCACCATCTTTTTCAAGGTCTGGCACCACCCCGGATACCGCAGGGTGCCTCGGAACATCGTTTTCGTGGTCTTGATCCCGTAGGTCTCCATATAGGGAATGGAATCTCGGTTGATATAATATTCGAGATCGCCTATCTCCTCAATCTTGATTGGCCAATAATTGTCGAAGAGGTCCTCTCCAGGAATGTTGATCTCCTTGCCGTCTTCTAAGTAGCGACCGCTGTTCTTTCCGGCCAAAAGGACCGCCTTTGGGCTCCACGAGAACTTGTAGCCATAAGGATTGGTGTTGGCCTCCGGCGCCGGAAGTCCCCCGCAAAAGGAGCGAAAACTGGTAATCTCTCCACCTGCATCTTGAACCCCATGGATGATTTTCATGGCGGACATATGGTCGATTCCGGGGTCAACGCCGATTTCGTTGAGGATGAGAAGGCCAAGCTCTTTGGCCTTAGAATCAAGTCTTTTCATAGCCGGGCTGACATAGGAGGTGGTGACCATGTTCTTCCGGTGCTCCAAGCAGAACTCGGCAACTGTCACGTGATGTTCATATGGGAGAAGGCTGATCACAAGGTCGGCCTCCTGCACCAGTCGGCCCAGGGCGGCGGTGTCTTTGACGTTCAGGGATTGAGCTTCTCCGTCAGGATGGTTATCGATCAGTTTCTCTGCCTTGCTCACGGTTCGAGAGGCGACCTTGACGTGAAAGTCGGGCTGCTCCAGCAGGTACCTCACCAAAGGTCTGGATACCAGACCGGCGCCTAAGACCAATACCTTGTGCATATTTTACTCCTTGTCTGCAAGTTCACTTGGAGACCTGAAGGTCTCCGCTACATTTATTCTCTCGGCAATAAACGTTCTCAATAACCAGTGGCGGCCACCGGAGGTGGTCCGCCTTTGGCAGGAGGCCACTGGGCTACCCTGATTAGGTTCACTGTTCACGGTTCACAGTTCACTGAGGAAGTCCCCATTTGCTGTCTACTGTCTGTTCTTTACTTTTCCTGTTCACCACTTCCCCGGCAGAGACGGCTGGTCTCCGGCGAGCGTCTCCTATTTAGGTTGACGTTAAACTTCTACATCGACTACAGGAATTTCTCGATATAGCGATAAGCCGGGGTAAGCTCTCCCTGATATACGATGACCCCATTCTTAATGCTCTCCGGCAGCTTCAGACGGTCGAAAGGAACCGCATAGTCGGCCCTTGCCATCTCCGGGACATATTTCTTCAAGACATTACTGAAGTATGCAGAGGATTCCCTCGGCAATTCGCAGGGGAGATTATAGACTGCTAGAATAACCGGGCCTCGACCTTGATAACCGTCAGCGATGTTGTCTTTCAGCGGGTCATAAACGTAGATCGGATTTCCAGGATCGGTAGCTTTGAGGGTGCACTCGATTGCTCCCCCGATATCACAACTGATATCACCAATCACTCGCAGGCTAGGCCTTGCTCCCGGTACGAAAAGGCGTTTAAGGTATTTCTTGGTTATCAATCTGGGATAGCGTTTCTCCCAGTAGATGCAGTTCATCAGCACTGTCAGATGCGGAACATAGGAAGAGAACTTGGAGCGATATTTCTCGGGATGATCATAATAGTCTTGCAGTTCGAAGGAGTGCCTCGGATAGATCGGCTCTACCATATGCTCCTCTTTGAAAACCACTTTATAGACACGGTTCTTGGAGTGCTTCGACTGTTTCCCAAAGGCCAGGAGCTCCTGAGGCGTTATCTCCTGTGTCGGCAGAAGACTGAATATCTCCTGAGCTCCCCGGGAGACGTGCCCGTAACCCGCAAAGCCACACACGAAAGGTACCAGCGAATCCGGCAAACCGTCCGCCTTGATTTTACTACCGACCACCTCGATGGCCTCTTCGGCCTCTTGGAGAGTTTCATACCGATAGGCCTGACGAACCTTGCGGAAAGGATTTGGGATCTTCTCCCATTGCAGCCTCTTCCCCAACGCCCACAAGGTATCAATCATCCCTGCCAAACCGGCGTATTTCCCGAAGAAGATGAGCCGTCTCTCTCTTTTGTCCACTATCTTTTCGTAGTCTATCAGGTTAGCTCTCACCTCCAGGATTCTTCTCAGCATAGGCATATTGTGAGCTTGACCCTTGATGACGTGGGCGAAGAAAACGTAGGTGGTCCCCTTCTTGAAGACATCGAGAGGCATCTCCTTGATGCCAAAGACCGTCGAGCAAGGGGAAAGATCTTTTTGAATTTTCGCTCCTGCGTTGGTGTAATCCTCATCGGTAAAAACCCGAATCCTGGAGGGTTCAAGCAGGGTCTCTACAGAATACTTACCTTTGAGTTCTTTGACATGCTCTGGAACCAAGGGAACCCGTCTCTCCCAGCGATTTATATCTTCTCCTCTTATTCCAATCACTCTATTCATCAAAGCTTACCTCTCAGTAACAGGCAACGTTGTATGACAGTATCCGAAAAGCTCGGTCGCAGTGTGCTCTTGAACCCGGCTCCGACTTTCCCAGAAATGACCGGCAATTCCGGTGAGCCCAAATGTAGCATTAATCACCGAAATCGTCAATATGAAAACTCAAAGGCAAGACAACATGCGGAAAGCTCAGATTGGAATCTGTGAGTTGATTTCAGAAGCGAGACACGAGGTTAGAACCTGGCAACAGTCTGTAGAAGTACAAGGTCCTCTTCCCAGTCGGAGATATAGAGTTGATATTCCCCGCGAAGTTCTACCTCTTCGATGACTCTGTAACCGGCCCCGGAGGTAAGTCGATCCAGGTCGTCCAGACCTGGCACATCGGAGTCCAGGCCTCCATAACGGACACAGAAAAAGATGGGTCTGACATCGACGGTTGCCTGGAGGTAGAAACCAGCAGTTGTTTTGCTGTCCGTGGTTCTCTTGTATGTGTGCTTGATATACTCCCCCTTCAGGTAGAGGTTTTTGTAGCTGAGCTGGAAATCCCCACCGAGCAGGATGGTCTCCGCTTCAGCGTCATCAGTCACTCCTACACCAATAGAACC
The DNA here is from genome assembly GCA_001302725.1 of candidate division Zixibacteria bacterium DG_27. Taxonomy (GTDB): domain Bacteria; phylum Zixibacteria; class MSB-5A5; order DG-27; family DG-27; genus DG-27. The sequence continues at coordinate 1,536 of LIZU01000108.1, read as the reverse complement.
GCCAAGTCCGAATAAATCTACTGGGGAATAGGATACCCGGCCCCCGGGGACTACTGAGACTTCAGCCTGAGCCAGACTGTTTACCGCAAAAAGGACAAGCCCGAAATCCCTCCAGCGAGTGCAAAACTGTAGCCCAATGTCGTTCCAAAGCTCGTGAGTGTTCACCGCCACGAGAGGAGGAGATACGAGCTTTCTGTCCGGGGAGGAGTAGAAATTGAAATCTAGACCGAAGGGGACATCGAACTGCCCGGCGTAGATTTCGGTTCTACCTGTAATGATGAAGCCGATGGTCATGGTGCTGAGCCCAAACGCACCGCCGTCATATGCGATGGCAAGATCGCTTCTGGCTCGTTCGTTTATACGGCAAGTCAGGTCCAATTCCACCTGCCCCAATCTGAAGTGCCCGCTCGAGGTGCTGTCCGGAGTTGAGGCGTAGATCACGTCCGCAAAGCCGGACAGCTCCCAGTTCGCTCTCCTCCCGAGTGCTTGACCGCTTGCGGAAGGTTCAAAAAGACCCGAGAACAGCAGACCCGCAAGCAACTGCATGAAAAGAGGTCTCACGCCTCCGGTGCCGACTCGCAAATCCTATCCTGTCCCTAGTACTGTTCCGATCTGATATGTCAGAAACGCCACCCCCCAAGCCAGAACCAGCTGATAGAAGATGCTGAAAAACATCCACCTGGTTCCGATTTCCCGTCGAACCGCAATTGCGGCGACGACACAAGGGGTGTAAAGCAAAACAAAGAGCATGAACCCCAAAGCGACCAGAGGTGTGATCCCGTGTCTGGGGTCTCCCAGAGCCTCTTTCAAGCTTTCTGACTCTTGGGTTTCCTCTCCAACCTGGTAGAGAACTCCCATGGAGGAGATCACCACCTCTTTGGCAACGAATCCGGTAAGGAGGCCTACGCCCATCTGCCAGTTGAAACCTAAAGGGCGTATGAGCGGCTCGACAAGATGACCTAACCTTCCGACGTAGGATTTCTCGATCGCCTCGGAAGCCTTGGCGGCCCGCAGTCGAGTTATTTGACCCCCCGCCTCGGGGGTGCCCATGCGTTCAAGGGAGCGTATCTGCGAATCGTAATCGACCGAGTAATCCAGGTCTCGGGGAAAGGCTCCCAGAAACCACAGGATCACCGAGGCCACCAGGATGACGCCTCCCATCTTCTTCAGATATATCTTCGCTCGCTCCCACATATGAATGGTGAGGCCCAAAAGCGTGGGCCAGCGATACGGTGGGAGTTCCATAACAAAGGGAGCGACCTCGCCTCTGAAAAGGATCTTGCGAAAGAGCCTGCCGACCAAGAAGGCCATGACTATTCCGGTGAGATATATAAGAAAGATGACGTTTCCGGCACTATCCGCAAAAAAGACTCCGGCGAAAAGGATGTAAACCGGCAGGCGGGCACTGCAGGACATAAGAGGAATGAGAAGTGTGGTGAGAACCCGATCCTTCCTGGACTCCAGAGTGCGGGTAGTCATTATGGCGGGAACACTGCAGCCGAATCCCATAAGCATCGGGATAAATGATTTCCCGTG
>LIZU01000107.1 GCA_001302725.1 candidate division Zixibacteria bacterium DG_27 | reverse complement strand
AGGTCGATTCCTGGCAATCTGAACCGCTTCAGGGCCGGTGAGGGAGGTATCGAAGGCCGCAGAGAAGGAGTAGTTATATGTGCCGGAGTGATAAATCGTATCCACAACCGCCGGAATCATCACGATCTCGCTGTATTTATTCCAGTCGTTAAATGCCCGCGATCCCTCCCAGAAGTCGTCCAAATCCATCTCCCTCACCCGGTGGTTGCCACCCTGACCCTCCACGGCATAACCTATCATGTTCACCTTCCAGGGGATGAAGGCCCCGCTGAAGTTCGCCCTCAGTCCCCCGGTCGAATCGAAGGGGATGAACTTAACGTAATTCGCCGCAAGGTACTCAGGAGGCTGCGTCGGGGAGGTGACGTTCACGGGATAGCTATTATAGACCATCATGGTGTCGTTTAAGTCGGGAAAGTAACTCCCCTCGGAGTAGTACCCGCTCTCGCTGAGATTTCCACTGAAGTAATTCCAGATGGTAAACTCGCCGAATGAGGAGTTCAGGTCGGTGTAATAGTCTTCCAGAACCTCATGAGTAGCAGGGATGACATTATCATAGATGACGTCTGCGCAGGCCTCCCAGATATCTCTTATGATGGCGGTGTTGATAGGACCGGTGCCGAATCTCTCGGACAGGTATATGGGCCACACGCAAGATGCATACATATGATAAACCCTCACCCAGTCCTGCCAGGTGGGGTCGTGAGCGGTGAGCGAAAGCCAGGGATAGCGGAAGAAGTAAGGGAGGTAGTTGATGTAGTCGTTGACCTCGTCGAAGACCACATCCTCCATCCAGACCGCGGTAGCCTCCAGCCACCAGACATTGTAATCGCTCATATCCGGGAGGAAGGGTTCGTAGGCATCGTAACCCAGATGGATGGTGTGAAAGAACTCGTGGGCGACAGTCACTTTCAGGGGATCATACTGATCGGGATAACCGAAGCCGGTGTAACTTGTGCGGAGCTCAATCCAACTGGTATAAGACTGAGGGTTGCTGGCCTGGAAGCTGTCCGGTTGCGTCAATCCGAAGGCATTGCCCAAGCTAGCCACCAGATAGACATCGTAAAGACCGTCGCCGCCTCCGCCATACCAGCCGTCGGAGGGAGGCGGCTGCAAGCCTATGGTATCAACTTCGTAAGTCCAAACGTAATCCAGGTATTCTCCGGTCCGATTGACATAGTCGGGATGACCGTCGGCGGGATTGACGTCCACTCCTGCCCCGTAGACCTCGTGTATGCCGGAAGTGTCGTAGTGAACCTTGAAATGCCCGCCGGGGGTGTCAAAACTTAAGGATAGCGCTGGACGTGCCTGGAGAATCTCTCTTACCCCCTCCGGAAGTTCATGACGCTGCAAGGAGACGAAAATCATGGCCGGAGTTCCGCATTTAATCGGCAGCGGCAACTCTTCCCACCTGGCGGCTTGAGGATGCTCCGGGTCTTTGAAGGCCAAAGCCTGGGCCACCAGGGGATGGTCTAGACTTAGTTTTTCGGCGAGCAAGTTGTTGTGGTAGCCCAACAGGACGGACAGGGCGACTAATATTGAGAGTTTAAGTCTATTGGACATTTTTTTTCCTTTCGGATCCTAAGATAAGAAAAGCCTCTGCAGAGAGATTAGCGGTCGTTCACCTCACAGCGGCGAAGTTTTTCAATATCTCCCCTCTTTTGCTCTCTTTAGATTTTCCAGACATTCATACGGGACCCGGTTGCAGCCGATGAGGAGCCGACCCCCCCGGGCTCCGTGACAATCGGAGCCCCCGGTGTAGATCAGGCCAAACTTTTTCGCGATATTTATATACTTAACGGTGATGTGGTGGGCGTAAGAGTGATGGTACGCCTCCAGACCGTCAAGCCCCATGCCGACCAAATCCGGAATGAGGTCGTCGCGGTGGTTGGTCCCGGGGTGAGCCAAGACTGCCACGCCTCCGTTTAAGTGAATCAGGTTGATCCCCTCCTCGGGACTCATGAATTTCTTGGGTACATAGGCGGGGGCATGATAACCTATGTAACGAGTGAAGGCCTCCCGGTATGTGGGTACATATTCTTGCTGTACCAAAGCCTCAGCGATATGGGGACGTCCGACAGAGCCCTCGCCGGCGAAGTTGATTACAGCGTCCATGGAGAGGTTTATGCCTAAGTCGTTTAGCTTCTGCACAATCCGTTTGCCCCTTTCGAACCTCTCCACCTGGAGGTGCGCAATCTCACGGTTGAATTCGGGATTCTGGTAGTCAACGAGGTAACCCAGAATATGAAGATCCTCCCCTTGATGGAAGCAGGAGAGCTCCACCCCGGGAATTATCTCAGTCCCGGTCTCCTCCGCGATGGCTAGGGCCTCCTTGAAACCCTCCAGGGAGTCGTGGTCAGTGATGGCGATGGCGGCTAGATTTTTCTCTTTGGCGACCCGAACCACCTCCCCGGGGGAGGTCAGACCGTCGGAGGCATTGGTGTGCAGGTGGAGGTCAACAAAGCGGTCGGGACCCTTCATAGTTTCGATTCGACTATTGCGATGGTTTCCTGATAGAGGTTATCGACCTCCTCCAATATGGCTCTCATTCGAGATTCTCTTTTTTCTTTGAACTCGGTATCCTCGATCCCTCCCAGATTGATGCGAACATTCAGGGAGGCACCGAAACAGGCAGTGCGAGCCATGGCCGCGGCCACCCCGGCGTCGGAGATCGAGTTTGGGTTTCCGTTCTCGGCGATAACCTTAACCAACCTCAAAGCCTCCCGGGAGAGCTCCATCACCTGCAGGGGAACCATGGTGGCACCCTTGGTGGCCTCTTGGACTGCCTGCTTGCGTTTCTCCTTCTCCAGTTCGGAGTCCTTCGGCATCTTCATTGCCCTCATGACGTTGTTGAAGCTCTCGGTGTCCTCGACTACGAGCTGCTCGGCTCTCTCCCTGAGCCCCTCGGACTCCAGGAGCACCTTTCCCAGCTGGTCACTCACCTCCGCGAACTTCTTCTTGCCCACGGTCAGGCGGCAGACCATCGAACCCAAAGCACACGAGAGGGTGGCCGCTAGGGCGGCAACGCTGCCGCCTCCGGGGGCCGGAGAGGAGGAGGCGACCTCGGTGATGAAGTCCTCCATGCTTTTCTCCCGCGGGGAGCTAGTCCCCAGAAGCTTATTCTCCAGAATCTGGTCGACGCTGAAGTTCTCGAATTTGAGGTAGAAATCGGCGACATCGATCATGGCTTTGAGGGGAGTGAGCCCCACGATCTCACTGGAGACTATCGGCACCCCCCACCTGTCAGCTTCCGATTTTATCATCTCGAAGACGCGGTAGACCGGGGTCAAGTTGAAATCAGTGAGGTTCATGGACACCTGCACCAGACCGCGGTCTCGGATCTCGAATCCCAGGGCCTTGACGTATCTCAATCCCCCGGAGCGGAAACGGATCGCGTTCGCTATCCTTTTGGCGACTCCCACATTGTCGGTGTCCAGATAGACGTTGAAGGCGATGAGAAAAGGTCTGGCGCCGATTATGATCGCTCCCGCGGTGGGATGCATCCGGCGGGGACCGAAATCGGGGACGCGATTGGGGTCAGTCTCGATGGTTGTCTTGAACCCCTCGTACTCTCCCCTTCTGACGTCGGCCAGGTTCTCCCGATCGGGGCTTTTAGCGGCGGCCTCATACAGATAGACCGGTATTTGCAGCTTCTCGCCGACCTCCGCTCCCAACTCCTGAGCCAAGACCTTGCAATCCTGCAGCGTCACCCCCGATACCGGAACAAAGGGAACCACATCAGTTGCTCCAACCCGCGGATGTTCGCCGGTGTGCTTTTCCATGTCGATGAGCTCCGTGGCTTTACAGATCCCCCGGAAAGCAGCTTCTTTGACGTTCTGAGGCGGACCGATAAAAGTGAGCACTGCCCGATTGTGATCTTTGTCCATCTCGTGGTCCAAGACCCTGACGTCGGGAACCGATTGAATCTCTCTTATTATGGCGTCGATGACCTCGGGTCGCCTTCCCTCGGAGAAGTTGGGAACACATTCAACTATCTGAGCCATATCCTACCTCTTTTATTGTCCTGCGCTATCTTTCTCTGGCCTTAAAGATCCAATTTAAAAAACTGTCGACCCAAAGGCAATGGAAAATTATAGTCATTCGGGCATTGGGAGCGAAACAGGCCTGCCCCCTCGAGGTTTAGACATTTTCAGATGGAGAGGTATGTTCCCTGAGCCCTCCCAAGATCCCCCAGGTTAGGAGGGGAATCATTATCTCGTGGTGACCGGTGAAGGAGAAACCTTGGCCGCCCGTCATGGTGGGTCGTCTGACGACATTCTCGTTGGGACGATAGTGCTGAATCATATCGAAGTTAGCAGCGGCAAAACCGGTTATCCTCCCGTATAGGTTTCGAGCCACCGTCAAGGCCTTCAGGAAGACCTCCGGTAAAACCACCGCGGAGCCGAGGTTTAGAACTACCCCACCTTCGGCGAGGTCTTTCACACTCTCAACCAGGATCTTGAAATCCAGGTAGCTTTTCTCTCCCCAGAAGGCACCGTCGAAGTTGGGGTGCTGGCAGATAGTATCGGTCCCGATGGCGACGTGGACGGTGACGGGGACAGCCTGCTGGTGGCAACTGTAAAGCAGGCTGAAGTCTTTATTGGTCGGCGAAAAGCTCGCCAGTTTGCGGCAAACCAGCTCCCCCAGGCCCAGCTCCTCCCCTGCAGTTTCCTGCGCCAATTGGTTTAAAAAATCGGCGGTCTCCCTGCTCATGCCGAAGCTGCCGTCAGCGATGTTTTCGGCGACCTCCTCGGAGGTTATCCCCCAGAACGCCAGCTCCACATCGTGGATGATGCCGGCAGCGTTTGTGGCCAGGTGGGTGATGACCTTCTCCTTGACAAGTTCGATAAGCAGGGGAGAGACCCCAACCTTGATTACGTGTGCCCCCATCAGGAGGATCACCGGCTTGCCTTTCTTTTTAGCTTCGATGATCAGATCAATCAGTCTGCGGAAATCCGCAGCTTTGAGGCTATTGGGGAGATTTCGCAGGAAATTGGCGGAGCTGGCCTCCCTCCCCAGAGGCTTTGCGAAGTCGGCGAGTTTCACTTTGCGGGGACGAGACTTAATGGAGAGCCTCTTGACCTTGCTCAAATCCGCCGGCGGTCGTGGAGACATGACTAACCTTTCGGGACCTTTCCCAGAGTGTATTCCTTCAACTCCGCGGTGAAAGAGCCGACGACCACCTTGCTCTTCATCTTCACCGGCATCTTGTACTGGTCGTCTGTAACCCAGATGAAAAGCCTGCCCTTGTTTTCGAAGATGGCGCTGGTGCGTAACACCGGCTCCAGCAGCAGACAGTCGAAAGTCCCGGCCTGTACCCTCACTGTCTCCCTTCGACGGACTTTCACCTCGATGGGGTAGTTTTTCCTGTCGGTGTGGTTATCGATATACAACGCCTCCCGGGCCTCGATCTTCTGAGTCCGGGCGTAAGATGGCGAGGTGATTGATGGGGTCGAAATCGGTGATACGGTCTGCTTTGAAACTTCCCTCCCGGAGATGTTTCTCGAAACGATGAGAAAAAATCCCCCCTGTATCCACGAACGATTCCACGCGGTCGTCAACCTTGAAGAAGAAGGAGAAGAACTTGTTGGTGCGAGCGGTGGAGACGATATGATAGGTGGGGTAGCCGCCGCAATCGACGATCTTTCTCACCTGTAGGACTGCATAACCGGCCTTAATGAAACCGTATTTTATGTCGAATTCCAGCCGCTCACCCACCCCGAAGGCTCTGTTTTCAATCTCCCTTCGGTACCACTCGTCCGAGGACCAAATCTGATTGTGTATGGAGGTATCGATGACCTCACCGGGGAAGGTGTCCATCTCCGCTTTGGCCTGCTCTAAGGTGAGATCGCTTTCGAAATCCTTGGTGAGGTCCTCCTCCCCACCAACGGTGAAGGGATAACTGATTGCAAAGCCAATCACAATCGGCAAGAGGCCTTTCAAACTTCTGGGGGGAGGGAAGCGCATGCTATCGGCCCTCTTCGGGCTCTCTGGCTCTTTCTAGGAGGTCGCCGAATATCCTTCGCAGATGTTCATCTATCTTCATAAAGGCCTTCTCGTAGACCTCCAGATCGCCGCCCATGGGGTCTTCGATCCTGGCTAGGGGGGTTTCCTCCGACTTTTGGGGATAAGAGGCCAAAAGGTAGCTCTTCCTTCCAGAGCTTGCCGAAAGCTGTCGTGCAGCGCGATCGTGCTCCGCAGCCATACAAAGGATTAAATCGGCCTGCTCCACAATCTCCCTATCAAGTGCTCTCGAACGGTGGGCAGAGATGTCGATTCCCCAGTTCTTGGTGACCTCTAGGGCGTGGGGAGCAGCCGGCCAACCATTCAAGGCGCCGGTGCCAGCTGAGCCGACCTCGATTCCGTCGAAGTCGGTCTCCAAGAGGAGCTTCTTCATCAAGCCAGCGGCCATTGGACTTCTGCAGGTGTTTCCGGTGCACACGAAAAGAACCTTGAATCTGCCTGCTTTGTTCTCCATGGGGGCTTTCTCAGATGGCGCTTACCCTTCGAGCAGAAAGTCCTTTATCTCCTTTATCGGCACGGCCCCTTCTCTGATGATTCGCACCCCCTTGGCCTCAACCTCCAGCACCGTGGAGACCTTCTCTCCCTGTCTCTCTTCAGCTTTTACGATTAAATCGACCTGGGAGCCGAAAGTTTCCACGATTCTTTCAAAGGTGTAAGATTCTTCCTCCCCAGAGAGGTTGGCGCTCGTTGCCGACAAGGGTGCTTTCACCCTCCGGAGAACTCCCTGTATCAACTTGGAGGATGAAAACCTCAAGCCGATCTTTCCACTTCCGGACCTCAGGCCTTGATACCTCCTTCCTTTGTGGGGAACTATCAGAGTCAAAGGTCCGGGCCAGAACTTATCCGCCAACCTGCGGGAGACCTGCGGCAACCCTTCCGGAAAGAGCTCTCTTAGGATTTCCCGATTGACGAAAATCGAGATTGGCTTATCCGCCCCTCTTCTCTTGAGCTTGTAGATTCTCTCCAAAACCGGAGCACTTGAAACATCGCCCACCAGGCCGTAGACGGTCTCGGTGGGCAGGACCACGACCCCACCAGACTCGATCACAGAAGAGACTCTCTCCAGGATCGCATCTGAGGGGTCCTCGCTGTCGACCTTCAACACTTCACAAATCTTATCACCTGCTCTTTTCGACTATCGACTCCCTTCCTGAATAGTCGTCTTAACCAACCAGGCATCTTCGTAGCCGGACTGTCGCACCTGAAGGAGGAATTCTTCTCCCGCCTCCACGGTGTCGAACTCTCCCACCCGCACGCGGTAGTATGGGGCTTCGAAATCGACATGGACCTTCTCTCGGAAGATGGCTTCGGCCTCTTGGGCCTTCTGGGAGGCCAGCTCCGGATATTTGGTCATGAAGATTTGCACCCGGTAAACCGTCGGTGGAGAGCTTCCCTCCGTGCCGGTTCTTTTTCTTTGTCCCCATTCGGTCTCTCCGGACTCTGGGAGACCCTCCCGGCTCAACTCTCCTCTGGTGACTATCAGGGTGTCATCTTCAAAGCCCAGGGGATCGAAGTCCTTCTCTCCGGCGGTGCGGCGGTCTGGAGGTTCGCCTCCAACCCTTCTCGATACCACCGGGGTGCAAGTGTAGAGCAGGGGGATCACCAGCGACATAATCACGACCCAGCTCGAATACCGTTTGAAGATTCCTCCCATGAAGAGACACCCTCAGAGAAACCGCCTCAGCTTCTCGTGCTCACTGAGGTGAGCGACCAGCTCTCTAATATCCGGAATTCGGGTTTTATGAGCCACCAAAACGACGTCCTCGGTTTTGACCACCACCAGGTCGGATACTCCGTAAGTGGCAACCAGTCCCTGGTCGTCGTTGAGAATTGTGGTCTCGTAAGTGTCAAGGGCGAGGGCCTCTCCGATGATGACGTTGTTCTCGCGGTCGAGCTTCTTGATGCGGGACAAAGCCAGCCAGCTGCCGACGTCGTCCCAATGGATATCGGCTTTGATGGTCAGGACGTTTTTGGCTTTCTCCAGAATGGCGCGATCGACAGAGACGCTCACAGCCCCCTGGTAAAGCTCCCGCCGAGCCTGAAGCTCCCTTGGGGTTCCGATTTCCTCCCGATAGCTCTCCAAAGCAGCAGCCATATCCGGCACCGCCGTTCTCATAGCCGCGAGGAAAGCGCTGACCGACCAGACGAAGATGCCGGAGTTCCAGAGGTGTTTACGGTCGTAATAATACTCCTGGGCCGCAAGCCTGGAGGGTTTCTCCTTGAACTCTTTGACCCGATAAATGGGGATAGCCGCTCTCCGAGTGATCATCTCCTGCAGTTCGATGTAGCCGTAGGCAGTCTCGGCTCGGGAGGGAACCACTCCTATGGTGAAAAGGCAATCTTCCCCCTGAGCGTGATCGGCGGCGGTTTGCAGAATCTCCACCAACCTTTGCGGTGGGGAGATCTGATGGTCGGAGGAGAGAACCACCAGGATCGCCCCCGGGTCCTGCTTGCCGATGTGGGCGGCTGCCAGTCCGATAGCAAGGCAGGTGTTTCTTCCCCGGGGCTCCACCAGAAGGTTGTCCTCTTTGAGAAACCTCATCGTCGAAAGGATTTTGTCTTTGAGTTCCTCCCCGGTAACAATCAGAGTGCGCTCCAGAGGGATGAACCCTTCCAGGCGGGAGAAGGTCTCCTCCAGCATGGTCTTATCAGAGGTCAAGCGCAAAAGCTGCTTGGGTGACTCACTGCGGGAGAGAGGCCAGAACCTTTCGCCCCGTCCCCCCGCCAATATGACCGCATAGAGCATAGTTGCACCTCTGACGGGTAAGTTTCGGTTTGATCAGCGCTTCCCGGTTTTTCCTACATCTGTCACCGCCACCGGGGGATGTCGGAACAGATACCTCTTTATCTTTCGGGTGGAGGTCTTTTCGAATTCCTCCTCCCGGATGGTGAAATACTTCACCCTCTTGTAGTCGGCTATCTCGGCGCACCCCTTGGAGACCTCCTCCTTGATGGTGGCCTCGATTCTGGCCTCGTCGAAGGCGATGGCTCTCTCCTGAGCTATCTGATCGAAGTATTCGTAGTCCGGGACTATTATGGCCCATACCTCCTCCCTCCTGACTCTCTTCGGTGCAACCTCCTCGGCCGCTCTTCCCAGCACCAGCGCCTCCAATATGTACGGACTCCTGGCCAACGCGAACTCAACCTCTTCGGGGTAAACGTTCTTGCCGGCGGCGCTGACGATGACATCTTTGATACGTCCGGCGACATAGTAGTAACCCTCCTCGTCCACCCAGCCAGAATCGCCGGTGTGAAAGTAACCATCTCTTAAGACCTCGGCGGTGGCCTCCGGGTTGTTGTAATAGCCTTTCATCACCATCGGTCCCCTCACCACCAGTTCTCCAACTCCGTCCTCGTCCGGATTCATAACTTTTATCTCCACTCCCGCAAGGGCTTTGCCGATGGAGGCCGCTTTCTGCTTGTCCTCCGGATTCAAGGTCAAAACCGGCGAGG
>LIZU01000106.1 GCA_001302725.1 candidate division Zixibacteria bacterium DG_27 | reverse complement strand
TTTTCGAATCAGAGCAAATCCTCTATCTTATGCCTCTCAAATTGGAGGTTAAGTGACTTCGGCCGTGGGGAACTAACAAGGCCGAACGGACATTGACAGGATGGTGTGGGCTGTTGTAGATTTGAGCCGACACCCTTGAAAGAGTGGTCAATACAGCGGAGGTCATCGATGCTTAAAATCTGCTTCATCCGGAAATCTGTTGGATGGAAGTCTCTCTTGCCGGTCGTTCTGACCTTGTTTCTCGTCTGCACCCTTCGGGGAGAGGTCTTCTTTGAGGTCGGAAAGTATGTCCTCGATAACGGTTTGACGGTTACCGGCATCTCCCACTTCCTGGAACATCTGATGTTCAAGGGCTCGGAGAATGTGAAGGCGGAGGAACATTCAAAGATCATTCAAGCCAATGGCGGCGTTGATAACGCCTGGACCTGGCTTGACAACACCACCTACTGGGAGAATCTCCCCTCCGACAAGTTGGATCTGGCCGCCTTCCTGGAGTCGGACCGCCAGAGATCTCTGTCCATTTCTCAGGAGAGCTTTGAGTCCGAAAAGGAGGTGGTCAAAGAGGAGAGACGTTGGCGCACCGACAACGACCTTTACGGGGCGATGTTCGAGCAGCTGCAAAACCTCCTGTGGGTGGCGCACCCCTACCACTGGGAGGTCATCGGCTTTATGTCGGACATTGAGGCTATCACACTGGAGGACGTCAGGGAGCATTACCGCCGCTTCTATGCCCCCAACAACGCCGTCGTGGTCATCTCCGGAGATTTCGAGACTGAAGAAGCGTTAAAGGCTATTCACGAATATCATGAGGATATACCTAGTCAACCTCCGCCCCCGCCGGTGACCACCGTGGAGCCGGAGCAAATCGGTGAGAGACGCGCCGATGTTCACAAAATAGCTCAACTTCCCTCTTTTATAGTCGGTTATCACATCCCGGAGGGGGGCCACCCCGACATCTATCCGCTGGAGGTTGCCGCCGGAATCCTCTTCACCGGCCAGAGCTCCCATGTTTACCAGAGGTTGATCTATGAGGACCAGATTGCCACCTTCGTTGACGGTGCTGCCTTGACCACAGAAGATCCCGGGCTTTTCTACATTTTGGTCGGAATGCAAGCAGGCCACACGACCGAGGAGGGAGAAAAAACTCTTTACGAGGAGATCGATAGGCTGAAGGACGAGCCGGTTACGGAGAAAGAGCTTCAGAAGGCAAAAAACCAGTTGGAAGCCGAGTTCATCTTCGGTTTAGAGTCCAACAGCGACAAGGGTGAGTGGGTGGGTTATTACCAGACCATCCTCGGAGACTATAGCATTATGTTCGAGGAACCGGCGAAGTATCAAGCCGTCACCGCCGAGGATGTGATGAGGGTCTGTCGGAAGTATCTCCGCAAGAAGAACCGCACCGTGGTGACCTTAATCCCCGAAGCCCCTCCCGAACCCGGCAGTTAGTCTTAATTTGACTATAAGGATGACAGAAGTTACCTGAGGTCTGATATGACGAAAAGAACTTGCAAAACTGTAATTGCCCTTCTGGTCTTGACCCTCCTTTTCAATCTTGGGAGGACCGAAGCGGGCGAAGAGATCAAACTCCCCCCGATGGAGTCAAAGACCTTGTCAAACGGGCTGGAGGTTTTGGTCATCGAGCACCACGAGCTGCCGGTGGTGGCGTTCCGTTTGGTCTTTATGACCGGTGCCGCTTATGACCCTAAAGGCCAAGCCGGACTGGCGAATCTCACCGCGGATCTGTTGCGAAAAGGAACCAAGAGTCGCTCTGCCACGGAGATATCCGAGGCCATCGATTTCGTGGGGGGAAGCTTAAGCGCCGGTGCCGACCGGGATGCGACCTTTGTGACCTGCAAGGTGCTGAAGAAATACTTCGATACCGGTCTGGATCTGTTGGTGGATGTGGTCTTGAATCCCACCTTCGCAGAGGAGGAGATCGACCGCCTCAAAAGCCAGACTACCTCCAGCTTGATCCAGCAGAAGGACGACCCCAACGTCGTTGTGAGATGGGAATTCGACCGTCAGCTTTTCGGGGAACACCCCTTCGCCAATCCGCTTGTGGGAACGGTGAAGTCGCTGGAGTCTCTGAACCAAGATGACATTGCTAGATTTCACGAGAGCTTCTACCGTCCCAATAACGCTATCCTCTGTGTGGTGGGAGATGTGAAATCTGAAGATGTTTTCAAGAAGGTTAGGAGAGAATTTTCGGGCTGGAAGAAAGGGCGATTTCGCAAGACCTCCTTCCCCTCTCCACCACCAGTCTCCGGTTATCGAATCCTGTTAGTTGACAAGCCCGACCTCACCCAGAGCAACATAAAATTCGGGCACCTCGGGGTTGATCGCTCAAATCCCGATTATTTCCCCCTGGTGTTGATGAATTATATCCTCGGCGGCAGTTTCGTCTCCCGCCTGGTCAACGTCGTCCGAGTGGAAAAGGGGTTGACCTACGGGATCTGGAGCTGGTTTGAGATGAACAAGGAGCCGGGGGCTTTCGCGGTCACTACCTTCACCCGCAATGATTCCACCCTGAACGCCATCAGGGCCTCCCTGGTGGAGCTCAAGCGGATTCGGGAGGAGGGAGTTACCGAAGAGGAACTGAAAGAGGCCAAATCCTTCTACCGAGGTTACTTCCCCCTGAGATTTGAGACCCCGGAGCAGATGGCGACGCGGGTTTTGGAGACCAAGATCTACGGTCTGGGGAAAAACTACCTCCGCGACTACCGTCAAAACATGGACAAGGTCACCATTGAACAGGTCAATCGAGTCGCCCGAGAGTATGTCGGCCCGGACAATCTGGTCTTTGTGGTGGTCAGCAAGGCCGAGGAGGTGAGGTCAGACCTGGAGAAATTAGGTCCGGTGGAGGTGGTGCCGTATACCGCCATCGAGTGATGGCAGTCATTGGTGAATGGTTAATAGTCAATAGTGAATAGTAAGCTCCCTCATTCACCTCCCCTGTCCCGTTCTTCTATCAATAGCTCACCAAAGGATCTTGGTCCCAGGTCTGGTGAGGGTCCCGTCAGGTTTTGGGATAACTGTTGGGGTCGTTTGTCGTAACCTTACCTCTAACAGCGTAGAAAATCAGCAGTCCCAACCCCGCCATTATAATCGCGGTGCTGACGGTGACTCCCTCGGATATGTCCTCGGGAAGGAATTGCCCCACCAGGAAGGCAATCCCGACGCCGAGTAAGACCATGCCCCATTTCAAAGAGGCGCTGTGTGTCTCCGGCGGTTTGGGGAACAGAAGCTTGATCTTCTCGTCCACCATCCCCTTGTCGATCAGCTTGTGCCGGGTTTTGGCCTCCAGGAGGATCTTGATGACATACGCCGTCACCATGAAGAGTGCCACCGGAAGTGCATACTCAAAGACATATTGCATCTCTGGCTCCTTTCGCCAAGTCGTCTTTTGTCTACTTTCAGTCTTTCCAACCATCTGACCCACCTAATCTAAGAAATGTTGCACCCTCACGTATGAAAAACTCACAAAAACTGCAACAATTCAGACCGGGAGCGGTCTTACCTCAATGGAGGACTATGACCGACGACAAGGCCTTAGTTGAGAAGATACTGGCCAGTGATAAGGGAGCATTTCGCACCTTAGTTGAGCGGTATCAAAGGCTGGTCAGTCACGTCGTATTCAGAGTGATTCCCAATGATGCCGACCGAGAAGAGGTATGCCAGGAGGTTTTTCTGAAAGTGTATGAAAACCTGCCCGGCTTCAGGTTCGAGTCCAAGATTTCTACCTGGATAGCAACGATAGCGTACAACACCTCTGTCAGCTATCTGGAGAAAATGAAAGCCCATCGTTATGAAGGCATTTGTCCGGAGAATGAACCTTGGGAGGAAGTAAGCGGTAATAACGTCCTTCCCGATGAGTATGCACAGGCCCGGGACCTCTCGCTGCGACTTGCCAGGGAAATAGACAAACTTCCGATTCTATATGGGACTATTCTCAGTCTTTATCATCTCGAGGGAATGAGCTATAATGAAATAAGACAGATTCTACAGTTGCCCGAAGGGACTGTTAAGAGCTATCTTTTCCGGGCCAGGAAGCTCTTGAAGAAGAGGCTTTCGGCCAGATATCAGAGGGAAGAATTATGAGCGACCGACACCTCACTGACGAGGAGCTTCAAAGCTACCTCGACAGCGATTTCACCGAGGATCGGGAATGGATCCAGTCCCATCTTCAAGTCTGCGAACATTGTCGCGAGGAGCTGGTGCAATACCAACAGCTGTATTTTGGACTCAGTGAGGACGTCGGTTTTGAATTGTCCCCCGAGTTCGCCGAGTCTGTAATCTCCAGAATACCTGAGCCTGCGGCTCTAGCCAGACAGAGACGATTCATGAGCGTTTTCGCTTCGATCTCTGGAGCTATCTTGGGTGTGGCGGTCCTCTTATACTTCACTGGTCTAAGACCATTGCTGGGGTTTGCCGAGCATATTGGCCACCAGATTGCTTCATTTGTCATATCAGTTTCCGCCAGCTTCTCCGAGCTTTTCTCGGCACTGAACGTGAATACACACCTGTTGGTCTACGTTGCGGTGGTGCTGGCGCTCACTTTGATATTGGATCAGATAGCTTCCTACAGGAAGAGACCAGTCTTCCGCATCAAATGAGAACGTTGGTTGGCGACTTTTGGTTGTCTCACCTTTGCAGAGAAACTCGAAGGGTGCCGTGGAGCTTCTGCCGTGATAAGAGTCTCTGAAATAGAAGCCAAATCCGCTCTCACGCGCTCCCGAATCCCCAGTTTGGATTTCTGCTTGAACCCATACTTCGGGTGCGGACACGGATGTCGTTACTGCTATGCGGACTTCATGTGCAGATTTCGAAAGAGGAAAGAGCGCTGGGGAAGCTTCGTGGATGTGAAAACGAACGTACCGGAGCTTTTGGAGAGGCAGCTTCGGAGACGTCCGCCGGGAAGAGTTTCGATCTCAACGGTCACGGACCCATATCAGCCTGTGGAGAGCAAATATAGGCTCACCCGCCGGTGTCTGCAAACCCTGCTCGATTATGGCCGTCGGATCTCAATTCTCACCAAATCGGACCTGGTATTGAGGGACATGGACCTACTGAAGCAGTTCGAAGCTTGCGAGGTGGGTTTAACAATCACCACCGACAACGAGAAGATTAAAAAGCTATTTGAACCCAACTCTCCGACCATCAGACGCAGGATCAAGGCTCTGGAAAAGCTGAAGGAACAAGGGATCGTAACGTATGCTTTTATAGGACCCTTATTACCCGCCAATCCGGCGAAATTGGGGGAGATGATTGTCCCCTTTGCGGACTCGCTCCTTGTTGACAGAATGAATTACAGATCCAAGGTGGTGAGGATTTACCGGCAGAATCGCCTCGAGAGGTTTCTCGAAGACGATTATTTCGATGCCGCGGCCGAGACTTTCGAGAAGATTTTCGAGAACAAACAGATTGAGGTAGTCTGGTGAGAGGCTGTTGGTTAGTGGTGAGTAGTGAGGGTTTGGCCGCGAATGGTGCAAGCTGAAAAGGCTAACGGGGGGATGAATTCCCCCCGCTACGGTGGATCAGATTTATGCGACGGGTGGGGGTGCAACCCCCACTCAAGCTGAAAAAGATTGACAATCTACAGATTGATTCCCTGTCCCCTGTTTCCTGTCCCCTTATTTGACTATCGTCATCTTCCTTGTGGCGGAATGCTCCCCGGCCGAGAGACGGTAGAAATAGAGGCCGCTCGCGAATCCTTCCGCATTCCAAATGAGGCCGTGCCTGCCTGGGTGCAATCTTTGGTCTAGAGGTCTGGCAATGACCTCTCCCAAGAGATTATAGATGGCCAGACGAACTCGGCTGTCGCGAGGTATCACGAAACTAATCTCTGTGGAGCTATCGACAGAGGTGACGGAACCGTTTTCATAATAGAAAATGAAGCCCTCGGTTCCGCCAAGGAGATCTTCATCTCCGTCTCCGTCGAGATCGGAAAAATCGAAATATGAGAAAGTAAGACTATCTAAATCCTCAAAGACCTCTGGAGTGAATGTCCAGGACGGCTGCCCCAAAGAGCCTGTATTCATATATGCCTTCAATCCCCTAGATGCAATCAGTGTTAGGTCTAATCGACCATCACGGTTTAGGTCTAAGAACCTGCCGGCGTGATGGACATCATCGAGGCCCTGCAGCCATGAGGGACGTTCCTCCCAGTCCGGGGAAGATGGCCCGCCGACGTTCTCATAGAAACGGAACTGCCCCTGGGTGTACATGAAAAGGTCCATATCTCCATCGCTGTCCAAGTCTGCTAGCTCGGGATCACTGTCGCTTTCAGGGTCATTGAAGTATCTGAAGATGGTTGTATCGTACTCCCACTCCGGTTGGCCAGGTTCATAAAGGTTAAGGTATGCCAAAAGCAGCGTGTCGGTCGGGGTGTGAGTGACATGGGAAAATCCTAAATCCACGCGGTTATCTCCGTTGAGGTCGCCGGAAGTCAACCTCCAATGTCCGGTCAGGCGAGGGGCAGACGGAATCCAGGCGGCCTCAGACCACTGACAATTGCTGTTGCTGCCCAGATTTTCCCACGAACGGAAATAAACGTAGTCATAGAAATCTGGCCAGAAGGCGATGTTACCTGTTGAGGTGAGGTCGTCGTCGCCGTCCCTATCATAGTCAAAAGCTTCCACGCTCTCACAGCGATATACCCAGATGTTGCCCCAAATCTCTGGCTTGCGCTCATCGAAGACCATGTTTTGAGGAGAGCCGATGTTCTCATACAAGTCGAGGTTCGGTTCCAAAAAACCCATAATTAGGTCCTCGTCACCGTCGGCATCTAAATCAGCAAAGGCCAGCTCAGGAAAGGTCGTGAGATACCTCCGGGGGATATAAAACTCAATGCGCTCCCATTCTGGATCCTCCAGCGAACCAATGTTCTTGTATCCGTAAATGCTGAAACCAGCATCCCATAGCCACTGGCTGGCCAAGATGTCACAGTCTCCGTCGGAGTCCATGTCCAATACGTAGACATCGAAAGGACCCCGACCATCTGGGGCTTCCATATCGGGGAAGTAGGAGGTGTCTTCCTCCCAGATCGGCTGCGAGGTGGAACCAGTGTTCTCATAAAAATGAAAGTCAAACCAATAAAGGGCACTCAAAGCGCCCATGTCGAGGTCTCCATCCTGGTCGTAATCGGCGAAACTCGGATTGTAAACAAGGGAATCGATCCCCGCAAAGATCGTCTGGTCGTGGAACCAGAGGGGATCATCCGGCGGGCCGAGGTTGATCATGTATTTCACTGACCGGGCGAAGGTGACAGCGCTTATGATCAGATCCTCAACTCCGCTGCCGTTCAGATCGGCAAAAGTGACAGCAATGTGTTCTGTCTCCATTCATAGTGAGAGGAGTCCCCGATGTTCTCATAATACTGTATAGTCCCGTTCCCGCAGCCGATGGCGAGGTCGTAATCCCCGTCGCGGTCGAAATCGGTGAAGGCCGGAGCCGATTTCCAACTGGGATAGACCCCGGTGCGATTGAACATGGTGTCGACCTTAGTCCAGGACCACGTTTGAGAGAACGTGAGATCTGCCTGAAAAGAGATCAGTAAGACCAGAAGAAACAGGATCGTAAACTTGGACTTCATACACTCCCCCTGACAGCAAGTCAAGAGCCCTTAGTCAAGCACACGAAAACAGTATAAAGAATGGTTTTACGTTACCTCAGACCTCCGATGGTAATAACGTTGCCTTCTCACTCAAGGAACAACCTCTTTTGTCAACTTGACAAAGACATAGCGGGGGGATGAACTCCCCCCGCTACGTGGATGAGGCTTGCGCTCAATAGTCGATGTATCCCTGTTCCCTGTCTCCTGTCCCCTGTCCCCTACTTAACTATGGTCATCCTCCTTATGTCGGAGTAGTCACCAGCCGTTAGACGGTAGAAGTAAAGCCCGCTGGAGAGTCCCTCTGCCTTCCAAGTAAGGCTGTGTCTCCCCGCTGGCAATCTATCATCAAGAGGTCTGGCAACTACCTGCCCCAATAGATTGTGTATGGTCAAGCAGACCCGGCTATCCTCGGGAATCGAAAAGACTATCTCTGTCGAGCTGTTTGGGGTAGTTCTGAGAGAGACTGAACGCTAAAGGCACCTGATCGCCGGACTCCTCTTCAACCCCGGTCGGATTCAGGATTATGTTCAGATCGTCGATGTACCAGCCGTCCTGATTGTCGAAGACATCACTGGTCAGACGGAACCGGATCCTGACGTCCTGCTCCCCGACATAATCGTCCAGGGAACGAGTCTCCTCCACGAAGGAGTCCTGGGCTCCGCTTATCGCCTCCCCTAACTGCTCCCAGCTTGAGCCGCCGTCGGTGGAGACCTCGATGTAGCCGAAATCGTCGGTGTAGATCTTGTACCGATGAGAGAAGGAGAGCAGAGCGGAGTTGACCGTGCTCAAATCGACGCCAGCTCTCATTGCCACCCAGGTGTTGCTGCTGCTCTCGTAACTTCCCAGGGGACTGTCGGTGAGAGACAGAACTCCGGTGTAGCTGTAATCGGCGCTGAGACCCCACTTTTTGCCGTCCCCGCCGGTTACCCAGGCGTAAGTTCCGACCTCAAAACCGTCGTAGAATCTCGGGCTTCCGACTATGAAACTGTAGAGATGCTCAGGTGCACCTAACGGTTGGAGACCAGAAAGGCCGTAGCTGTCCTGAGCGTAGATGTAGTAGTAAACCGTTGTCCCTGAGCCTTGATCGGGGATATCGGCGTAGAAGCTGTCCCCGCCGGCGGAGTTCATCGGTATGGCATCGAAAGGCTCAACTCCGGTGGTATTCCAGAAGACCTTCAACTCCCCGACATTGAGCCCATGATCGCAGGTGATCTCGGCACTTACTCGATAGGAGCCCATGCCCTCTGTCGCAAACGTGACCGGAAAATGCTCGACGACGATGTCTCCCTCGGGGTGATAGAATATCGCCTCGGTGAGGTTGACAATCCCCCAGCCGTAGTCATTGTCGGGATCGTCAGCATTATTAGCGGTCATCATCAGGGCTTCTCTGACCATCATCGGAGTCCAATCCGGGTGCGCGGATAGGACCGCCCCCGCCGAGCCACCAACTAGGGGAGTGGAAAGCGAGGTGCCTCCGACATAGGCATAACCGTGCATATTGTAAGGGGAAAACAGCGCCACAGCCGATGACACTATCACCATCCGCAGGAGCAATCAGGGTGCCTGGGTCGGGACCGGAGTTTCCCATGGCGGTGCAGATCGCAATTCCGTGGTAAGCAGCTAAATCCGCGGCGATGGTCACGATGGTGGTGTTGCCGTCCATATCCTCGTAAGTGTAATCGGAGTCGGGAGGGTCAAAGTCGTAACGGTAGCCCAAAGAGGAGGAGATCACCTCTGCCCCGATGGAGTCGGCCCACTCCGCCCCCGCCGCCCAGTTATCCTCCTCAATGTGGTGCTCTGAGCGGATGTCTTCCGTCTTCGCAAGGATAAAATAGGAACTGTAAGCGGGTCCGTATAACTCTCCGTCGAACTGCCCCCCCAAGGCCGACCAGGTAAAAGTGCCGTGATTGGGTTGATCGGGGTCATCCCCCTCCTCCCAGTCGGTCTCCCCGTCCCCCTCCACGAAGTCCCATTCTGCTAACACTCGCTCCTCAGCGAAGGCCTGCGCGAAGGACTCGTGCTGTTTCCGATAGCCGGTGTCATGCATACAGACCAGCACCCCTTTACCGTTAAAGCCGAGCTCGTGCGCCGGGGGGACATTTATCTGCAGAAGTTGGTCCAGGGAGGGGCCGTAGTCACGGCTGTAGTCGATCTGAGCCGGCTCACCACCACCTCCCAAGGCGTCGCGGTAGTAACAGTCA
>LIZU01000105.1 GCA_001302725.1 candidate division Zixibacteria bacterium DG_27 | reverse complement strand
CTCGACGCAACCCAGGTATTCGCCGTTCTTGTCGCGAACCGGGAAGTATCGAATGTAGACGAGCCTGTCGTTCATGTTGATCCAGAACTCGGCCACCTCTCTGCGACCGGCTCTGAAATCCTCCAGGATCTGATTCACAAGGTGGACGCTCTTCTGGGGATGACAGAGCTGCACTGTTCGTCCGATCACGGCCTTGGTCCTGGGGAAGATCCTCTCCTTAGTCTCGCTGAAGTAGCGCACGGTGTCATCCTTGTCCACGAAAGTGATGTCCACTGGTAGGGTGTTCAGGAGCGATTTGATCTCCTCTTTAGTTAAGATTCCGGTCTCGAAGAGAACCTGTCCTGGGGGGTCTTTTTTTGCGCTCAACGGTTCCACCATCCCGAAGGCTACCATTGCAGTCCTGGGCGTAAAGGCGGGGTAGCCGAGCTCGTCAAACTGCCGCCTGATTTCTCCCCACTCGTTTGCGACCACGACCTCCAGGCTGGTCGGAAACAGGATCTTATTCTCCTTAGAGAAATGGCCAGACAAAAACTCCGCAAGCGAAATCGCCGACTCCTCCAGTTGCTTCACGAAACCTTGAAACTTCATGCTCTCGTGGGTATCGAGGAGCTGATACAGGTTCTTCTCCAGCTCTCTTATCCTGTCATGCTCCGCCCACATCATGGCGGGAGGCTGCGTGATTCCATGCTTCTCCAGATAGGGGAAAAGGACATTCTCCTCCCGGATGTAGTGGCTTTCCGAATCCTTCAGTTGCCTTTCCAGATTTCTCAACTCGACCATCTCATCGCCGACAGAACCGAAGTCGCTTTTCGCTTTCATCTTACCGGAGAGATCCTTGAGCTCGGCAGCAAACTCCAGGAGTATTTTGTGCTCTTCCATGAGGATATGGAGGGGATGCCCCGCGGGTGCTAAAGTCTCTTCCCTCTCCAGTGACTCTCTAAAGGCGGCGATATGAACCTCGCAAAGTCTGTGGATCTCTTCTTTGGGCATGCCCTCCTTTATGAGCTCCTCTTCGGCTTGGGCTATCGCTGTCGGAGCAGCATCCTTGAAGGCCTCCTTGAACTCTTCCTTCACCTCCTCGGGGCTGGCACCCTGGTGCAGTTTTCTGATCAGCTGTTTTAGAACCTCTTTGTCTGGTGGCAGTTTACCCATCACTCGAGCTCCTTCGATTCCTCTACGAACCTCTTAACGCTTGCCTTTATTTCCTCTCTGGCCTCTCTGAAAACCGCCAGCACCTCCTGATCGTTCCCGACAGCTTCGACGGGATCGATGAAGCTCCAGTGCAGTCTGTGCTTTGCCTCTCCGACGAAAGCAGGGCAGAGCTTTGTAGCATGCTCACCGCAGACGGTTATGACGTAGTCGAACTGCTCAGTGATGTATTCCACCACGGACTTGCTTCTGTGACCGGAGATGTCAATCCCGATCTCACTCATTACTGTCTTTGCCAGAGGATGGATCGAGAAAGCAACCGCGCCAGCGCTGTACGCCTCGAACTGGTCACCAGCCAACGCCCTCAACAGGCCCTCTGCTATTTGAGAACGGCAGGAATTCGTCGTACACAAAAAGAGGACTTTTTGCTTCACAGTTTCGCCCATCGGGATCTGACACCCCGTCTTGATCTCAACGGGGAGGCCGCCCGAGTTGACATCGTGTTTTGGGATTTCACCGAAAGACAGAGTCGGGTGCTGAGAGACAATCCGTTCTGCCTGCAGGTGGAAAACCGCTCAGGTGTTGACAGGCCCTCAAGTCAATTTGCGCACCGCATCCAATACTGCCTTGTAGTCCGGCTCTTTGGTGAGCTCCTCCACCAGCTGTATGTATTGAATACTGCCCTCTCTGTCAACCACGAACACCGCTCTTGCCAGTAGTCTCAGTTCCTTGATGAGCACGCCGTACGCGGTGCCGAAGGAGGCCTCCCGGTGGTCGGACAGAGTCTGCACCTTGTCCACACCCGCGGCGCCACACCACCTCTTCTGGGCGAAGGGCAGGTCCATGCTGATGGTGAGAATGACGACATCGGAGCCGAGCCTGCCAGCTTCCTGGTTGAACCTCCTGGTCTCGGCGTCACACACCGGAGTGTCCAGGGAGGGGACCGAGGAGATAACGCAGACTTTGCCCCGGTACGATGCAAACTCAACCGGCGTCAAATCATTATCCAGCACCGTGAAGTTTGGAGCTTTATCGCCTAGTCTGACCTCCTCTCCGACCAGGGTCAGTGGTTTCCCTTCGACTGTTACAATCCCGGTTCGTTCTTTCATTGAAATCTCCTGCCGCGATCCCAAGACCGCGGTCGATTCGCTTTTCCGTGAGTTATTCCTGCCAGTTGCCTGTTGCAGCGCCAAGGTTTTCAGTTCTCCGAGAGGAAGTGCTCGTCGTACTCGACTTCGAGCCGCAACTTGTGTTTGGCCTCCTCCTGGGCGAGGCTCAGCAGGGTGTTACGAAGGTTGCTATCGTCAGTGGAGGTAGCCAAATCGTTGTAAAGTTTGAAGGAGGCCTTCTCTTTCTTCATCGCCAGAATGAGTGCCTCTTGATAGTCAAGCTCGGGGCTGGGGGTGACGTCCACCAGGTAATCAGCGATCTTTAAGTCCTTGACCTTCTCCACGGCTGGTGCCAGAAGCTTGCCCTCCTTGATCTTCAGCAACTTCTCTTTGTGTTTCACCTCCTCCCTGGCGAAATCTTCGAAGGCCTTGCCCATAGTCCAGTGCTCTGCCTTGGTAGCCAGGCTCTTATAAAATTGAGCCGCTTCCTCCTCTTTGTCTATTGCGAAGTCGAGAATCTCAACAACGGATTTGAATTTCATCGCTATCTCCTATCTTGGAAGTCAGTGTCGCATCGAAAAATAACGGCTCACGAGACTGTGGTTGCTCCTCTTTCACCCTACGCCTTCCACAACCCGTGCAGGTTGCAGTATTCGCGGGCGGTGACCTCTTTTGCCTCGATGCAGAAGGTGGCCTCCGGTGCCTCACCGGGCTTCAGGAACTGACGATAGGCCTTTCCGTCTGCTATTATCTCAATCCACTCGATGTAGTGTTTCTCCTCCATAGGATGGGGGACGCTGCCTACCGTCACCTTGAAACCCGAGGCGGTCTTCTCCACCACCGGGACGTGCTTCTCCCTGGCGGCATCTACGGTGTTCTCCCGGTAGAGCTTCATGGGCTGGTTACAGCAGACCAGTTCGCCCACCCCCTCGTGAAGCACCTCCACGATGTTACCACAGATTTCGCACTTGTAGATCTGTAATCTCTCTGTCATTTTGAGACCTCCTTAACAGTGAAAAGTCCTTCGATAGATTCCGATTTCAACTACCATGATAACGTTTTTAACATGGGGAGGAAAGTATCAGATAATGACCAACCTCCCCTTTAGGCTAAGCCAAGACTCGCCTTCCTAACCATTTGAGGCTTTGTGGTCAGAAGGGATAAAAGCCGCTGGCGTGCCAGTAATCCTCCTTCAACATCTCTTGCTGGCGCAGCAGTGCCTTGTGGTGACCGGACTCCCACTCTGCCAGTTCGGAGTAAAATGATCGCGCCGTGGGATCAGCAACAGCCTCAGCTTCTCCCTTATACAGCTTAATGGAGGCTAGCTCCAGCTGGATGCCGATGGAGAGGGCGCTCATCTCGTAGTGAGCTTCTCCCAACCGAGTCTGGATCTGATCGGAAAAGATGGGGCTGGTGCCGGAAAGGTCGGCCGGAGAGCCAAGCTCGACCTCTTTGCTGGGCGCGCCGGTCTCGCTTATGGACTTGTACTGAGTCTTGAGAAAGCGCTCGTGCTCCTCCTCTTCTCTTGCTAACCTCTCAAACACTTCCTGACCTTTGGGGTCGGTGGTGCTTTTGGCCGCCATCCGGTAGAAATGTTGACCGTCAACCTCCAACTGGATGGCCTTCAGCAGCCCCTCGGCAGTACGTTTCGTCGCTTTATCCATGTGTCACCATCTCCGAATCATTAGGATTAAGCTCAGGAGCAGAAGCACACCCTTTTTCATGCTCCCTCCAGATTGAACTCCATGAAATCGAACCAGAAGCCGGTGCCGCTGGCATAGTCGAGCTCCGCCTGGACGATGGCCAGGTGCCCCTCCTCGATCTCCACGAAGCGGGCGAATAGTCGCTGTCCCGCAGCCGGCAGTTCTTTGACCATCTTCTTGTAGAAGTTGCCGGTCTCAAGCTCGACGTCAAGTGCTTTCTTGAGAATCTGCAGTTCAGCGACGCGACGGTTTTGACCGGCCAGGTGGGTTTCGAGCTTGTTCACCCCGGCTTCTATGACCTCTCTGGAGGGGATGGCAGTCTTCAACCCCTCAGAGGTGACCTCTCCGCTTGTCTTCCATTGCTGGAGTTTGCTCTGCAGATAATCTAGGTGGTGCTGTTCCTCGTTAGCCAACACCCCTAAGATGCGCTTTCCCACGGGGTCGGCAGTCTGCCCCACAGCATCTGCGTAGACATCCCGCACTCTGGTCTCATAATCGATGGCGGTTCTGATTGCTTCCTCAACGGTCATAACTCACCTCTGTATTGGCCGCAAACTATCGTGCAGCTTCTCAGTTTTGACTGTATCCTCTTACTCGAATTGATTCCTCAGGCGCAACTCCGCACCGAGGATTCGTCATCGATACTCCTCCATAGTCTCTTTCAGCTTCTCGAGGTCGACCTCCTGCCCCACCAATGGCCCCCGATCGAGAGCGGGAAAACGATCCTCGAAGGCGGTCCTTTCGTTCCGGTAGATGAGGCCCACGGGAATCCGCTCTTCCCATTCTCGAGCCACTTTCATGGCGGCTTCGAAGTCGGTGGGATCGTAGTCAGATGGCAAGTCCTGACATCGCTGTTTGTACCAGGCGAAGGTGTTCATCTTGTTGAAGGAAACACAGGGTTGCAGGATATCGACCAGCGAGAAGCCGTGGTGAGCGATAGCCTGCTGAATCAGAGTCTGCAGGTGGTCTATCATTCCGGAGAATCCGCGGGCGACAAAACCGGCCTGCATGGCTACGGCAACCGCGACGGCATTGAAGGGATAGGAGGTCACCCCCCGCGGCTGCGCTTTAGTGACGAAGTCCCCTTCTGAGGTGGGGCTGGCCTGCCCCTTGGTCAGACCGTAAACCTGGTTGTTGTGGACCAACAGCGTCAAATCAACGTTGCGTCGGATAGCAGCTAAAAGATGATTCCCGCCCTCCGCATAGATACACCCATCTCCACTCTCGACCACGACGGTGAGCTCGGGGTTGGCGAGCTTAGACCCGGTGGCCACCGGCAGGGCCCGACCGTGCAGGCCATTGAAGATGTTGGCGTTTATATAATGGGGGGCTTTGGCAGCCTGGCCGATGCCGGAGACCAACAGCACCTGATGCGGCATGAGTGCGCTGGCTACCAGGGCCTGTTTCACGGCCTTGAGAATCGGGAAATTCCCACAGCCGGGGCACCAGGCGGTCTGGTAGGTTCCGTAATCGTCGACTGTTACCATCCTTCTCCTCGCCCTAATTCAACTCCCGCAGGATCGACTCCGGGGTCAGGGGCAGCCCGTCGTATCGAAGCACTCTCTTGGTTATCTCAAATCCAGTCCGGCGGTGAATCAAACCTGCCTGGCGTTTGCCTCCACGCAGACCACTTCCCCGGCCTCCTTGAGAGCCTCTGTGAATTGCTCCTCCACCAGCGGCCACACCTGGGAGAAATGTAGCGTCGCGACAGCTCTCCCTTTTGACCTCATCCGGGCGGCGGCCTCCGACACCGCCCCCTTGCTGGAGCCCCAAGAGACCAAGAGCAGCTCTGGATTGACATCTCCGTCTGTCTGCGGAGGAATGGCATCGGCCCGAATCGCCTTCAGCTTCCTCAAGCGCTTTTCCACCATCAGCTTCCGCACCGAGGGGTCTTCGGTGATATGGCCGTTCTCGGTATGCTCGTGGCTGTCCGCAACGACCAGGTGCTCGCTTCTGCCGGGGAGGAGCCGGGGCGATACCCCGCTGTCGGTGACCGCATATCGGCGGTACGGGGTTGACAACGCCGAGACCTCGCTGGGGGCTTGAACCGGGGAGATAGATTTCAGATCAAAGGGCTTCACTGCACGATAGGAGTCGGCCAGGAACTGATCCGTTAACAGGAACATCGGTCCCTGATATCGCTCCGCCAGCTCGAAGGCCTTGCGGGTCAGATGAAAGCACTCCTCGATAGTCCCCGGAGCAAAGATGGCCCGGGGAAACTCACCGTGGCCGGCGTGGAGGACGAACTCCAGATCTGCCTGCTCGGTGCGCGTCGGCAGTCCGGTAGCCGGACCGGGGCGCTGTGCCACCACAATCACCAACGGGGTTTCAGATGCCGCCGCCAGGCTCACCGCCTCCACCATCAACGCAAACCCGCCGCCGGAGGTGGCCACCATGCTGGGGGCGCCGGCGAAGGAGGCGCCGATGGCCATGTTGACGGCGGCGATCTCATCTTCTGCCTGCTCCACGATCAATCCCATCTGCTTCCCCTTGTCGATCAGTTCGAGAGGGATGGAGGTGGCTGGACTCATCGGATAAAAGGAAGAGAACTTCACCCCCGCAGACAGCGCTCCCAGTGCGATGGCCTGGTTTCCATTGATAATCAAGCGCGAGGGTGGATCGGAGATAGGGGGGAGTGTTCGATGGAACGAGGGGGGCAGTTCGGAAGCCCAACGGAAAGCCTTCGTCAACGCCTCTTGGTTCTCTCTGGCCAGCTGGGGATTCTTCCTGCTGAAGAAGTCCTCGAGCACCCTGAGGAGTGCTTGCTCCTCAAGGCCGAGGAGGAAACCGACAACTCCCACGGCGGCGATGTTTGAGAACTTTCCTTTGGCCAGCTCTTTAAATGGAACCCGAATACAGGCCTCGTCGTCGACCTCAAAGGCCTCATCCAGGATGATAAGCCCCTGAGCGGAGAGGTCCTGCCGATGGAGCTTCACAGATTCGGGATTCAGTGCGACTAAAAGATCGAAGGATTCGTTCGGGGAGGCGACCTCCTCAACGCTCACCCGCAGGGCCACAGTGCTGTGACCGCCGCGAACTCGCGATTCATAAGCCGAAGTTGTAACCAGCGAGTAAACGCAGCGCCCAAAAGCCTTGGAGAGAAAGTCCCCGATGGTCGCCAGTCCCTGACCGGCCTCTCCACCGATGAGTATGTTGAAGGATCCGTCTCTCACATCGTCCTCTGACTTCTGAGTCGTAGAGGCCTCCTCTCAAGAGTTGACTCTATCCCAGTTGCAATCGGTGCAGGTTGTAGGATTGGTGATTCGAACCAGTTGCCTTTAGATCTCAATGTAAGTCACAATCGGGTGATTGTCAATTCCCTGATTACCAGTTTTCACACAGAAGCTCGTAGTAAGCTCGCGGATGATCACAAGCGGGGCAGACCTCCGGGGCCTCTTTACCTTCGTGCAGATAGCCGCAGTTGAGACAGCGCCAGACTACGGACCTATCCTTCTTGAACACGGTACCGGCTTCAACGTTTGCCAGCAGGCCGAGGTAACGCTTCTCGTGTTGCTTTTCGGCCACCGCGATGGCTTCGAATATCTTGGCGATCCCCTTGAAGCCCTCCTCCCGGGCAACCCTGGCGAAGGAGGGATACATATCGGTCCACTCGTGGTTTTCTCCGCCGGCAGCGGCCTTGAGGTTATCCGCGGTGGTCCCGATGACCCCGGCCGGGAATGCAGCTTTAACCTCAACTTCGCCTCCCTCCAGTAGCTTGAAGAGCCTCTCGGCGTGCTCTTTCTCCTGATCAGCGGTCTCACGGAAGATAGCCGCTATCTGCTCGAACTCTTCCTTTTTAGCTTTGCTGGCGAAGTAGGTGTAGCGGTTGCGTGCCTGAGACTCGCCGGCGAAAGCGGTGAGCAGGTTTCTCTCGGTTTTCGTTCCTTTCAGTTTACCCATTCTGTTTCTCCTCTCGCACCAGCGGATTGGTGTTATGATTCATCTTCCTGAGCTTGCAGACTCACGCTCTTTCTTTTGCGGTAGATTGTCAGTTCTTCTTCCTGCCGTCTCCCTGGACCTTTTCGTTGGATCTTTTTTCTCCTTCCTACACTGCGCACATAACCCCAGAAGCTCCAGTTTGTGCCCGGTTATCTTATAGTTGCTCGCACTCTGGAAGGTGGTCTGGATTTTGACCACCGCTTCAATTGGCACATCATCGACACGACCACAGCGAGTGCAGTGGTGCCGTCAAATCGCCTCTGAGCACCGGCCAAGTCCAGTTTCTGTATCATGTTGCATTCGGACAGAATCTGCAAGTTGCGGTAAACGGTGCCCAGACTGACATGTGGCAGTCGCCGCCGAACCATCTCGTAAACCTCGTCGGCAGTCGGGTGGGTATCGACTTTGTTGATCTCCTCCAGGATGACCTGGCGCCGGCGAGTCATCCTGAATTTTCGGTTTTGGGACAACCGGGACTCCTTATTCGTAATAGTAATCATTCCCATATAACCTGCAAAACCTCTCTTGGTTCCCCAGTCCACTCCTTTCTCGGAGTTTCTGGGAGTGGATGAGATTCGGATTCTGGATCTGTCGATCCCTTGGTTCCACCTGAGGCGGAAGCTGCAGTGAATTGACTCTCCAGGGTTTTGAGTGGTTGACGATTCACCATTCATCATTAGGTATTGACCCCCTAGGGCTTGACAAATAGGGGCGCGAGGCTATATTGGTCAGCGTTGTCGCGCAAAAAGCTTGCGGGGCCGTGGATGGCTTGGGTCAAGCTCGGATAACAGCTGTCGATATATGAGATGTCATCACAGGAGAGGATAATGCCGGAACTTCGCAAAGACCCTATCATCGGTAGATGGGTCATCATCTCGACCGAGAGAGGCAAAAGACCCAGCGACTTCGAGAAAACACCCAAGAAGAAGGAAAGTAAGCTGTGTCCTTTCTGCCCTGGGAACGAATCGATGACCCCTCCGGAGATCAAGGCCCTGAGACCGGACGGATCCAAACCTGACACTCCGGGATGGACGCTGCGGATCATATCGAACAAATATCCGGCCCTGAAGATCGAAGGGGACCTTAATCGGGAGGGGCACGGTATGTTCGACAAGATGAACGGAGTTGGTGCCCACGAGGTCATAATCGAGACCAGCGACCACAACCGTGATCTGGTCAACCTCTCGGAGGCGGAGATCGTCGGCGTGATTGAAGCCTATCGCTTCCGCTACAAGGATTTGAAGAAGGATCCCCGCTTCCACTACATCATGATCTTCAAAAACAAGGGAGAAGCCGCCGGGGCCTCTTTGGAACATGCCCACAGCCAGCTTATTGCCACCCCTATTGTTCCCAAGAGGGTGTCTGAGGAGCTGGAGGGGGCGAAGAGGTATTACGACTACAAGGAGAGGTGTGTCTTCTGTGACATCATCCGTCAGGAGTTGAGCGATAAAGAGAGGGTGGTGGTGGAGAACGAGGCCTTCATCGCCCTGGAACCTTTTGCGCCACGGTTCCCCTTCGAGACCTGGATACTTCCCAAGAAACATTATGCCAGCTTCGAGAAGACTCCCGAGGAAGATGACCTCAAGTTGGCAAGCCTGTTGAAAGAGACCTTGATGCGATTGTCGAGATCTCTCAATGAACCTCCCTATAATTACATAATTCATGTCTCTCCGGTCGACAGCGAATACGACAAGGAGTATCACTGGCACTTCGAGATCATTCCGAAATTGACGAAGGTCGCCGGTTTTGAGTGGGGAACGGGCTTCTACATCAACCCCACTTCTCCGGAGGAGGCCACAAGATACCTCCGGGAAGTGGATGTCAAGAACACTGCGCCTGAGCAACAGGCGGAGCTGGTTCATTAACTGAGATGCCACCGGAGTCCTGATAGATAAAGTACTTCCCAGATCCTGGGCGTTCACAGTTTATCAGAAGGGAGCGCAGATAAGTTGAAATCACCAGGGATGAAAATAGCTGTGGTCTCTCCAGAGGCCGTACCTTTCGCCAAAACCGGCGGGTTAGCCGACGTCGCCGGCGCCTTACCGAAGGCGCTTTCGAGTTTGGGGGCAGACGTAAAGGTGTTTTCCCCCAAGTATGCCTCCATCGACGAACATACCTACCGGATTGAGACTGTCCTTCCAAACTTGCGGGTGCCTGTCGGAAATGGGGTCGAAGACTTCAGTCTGAAAGGCTGCAGGCTCCCCGATTCTGAGGTGGAGTGGCTTTTCGTCGACTCTCCGGAATACTTTGGACGGGATGACCTCTACGTCGATAAAAAGACCGGACAGGATTTCCCCGACAACGACGAGCGTTTCCTGCTTTTCTGCAGAGGAGTGCTGGAGTCGTTAAAGGCTCTGGGCTGGAAACCTGACCTCCTCCACCTGAACGACTGGCAGACGGGACTGATACCGGCGTACCTGAGAAGCGTTTACTCACAAGATCCCTTCTTCTCAGAGACTAAAACGGTTTTCACCATTCACAACATCGCCTATCAGGGAAATTTCCCTTCCGAGACTTCCAAGAAGCTGAACCTCCCCGCCGACTATTTCTACCCCGCCGCCGGCCTGGAGTATTGGGGCATGACGAGCTACCTCAAATCGGGGATATACTTCGCCGACCTGATCACCACCGTATCCCCTCGCTACGCTCAGGAGATAAGCTCCTCCAATGAGTTCGGGTGCGGGATGGAGGGGCTTCTGAGGGCGCGACGGTCTGACCTCCACGGAATTATGAACGGCATCGACTACAAGGTCTGGAATCCCGAGATTGACAGATTTCTCCCGTTCAAGTACCGGGCGGATAACCTTGAGGGAAAAAGAAAGAACCGTCTAGCTCTGCGCAAACAGATGGGTCTCCCCAACCCCAGAAAGAGGCTCCCGCTTATCGGGATCATCTCTCGTCTGGCCTCCCAGAAAGGGTTCGACCTGATTGAGGCCTGCTCCAAAGAGCTCATGAAGCTGGATCTGCAGATGGTGGTCCTGGGGACCGGGGAAGAGCGCTATCAAAAACTGTTCCGCAGCTTGAGAAGGAGATATCCCCGGAAGGTCGGTTTGAAATTGGGCTTTGATGAAGCTTTGGCTCACCGCATCGAGGCCGGGTCAGATATGTTTCTGATGCCTTCACGGTATGAGCCCTGTGGTTTGAATCAGCTTTACAGCTTAAAATACGGCACCGTCCCGATCGTCAGAAAAACCGGAGGATTGGCGGACAGCATTGAAGACTACGACCCCGAAAGTGGTTTGGGCAGCGGTTTCGTCTTCGAGGAATACTCCCCGGAGGCGCTTTTAGGGGCGGTCAACAGAGCTTTGGAGGCTTACCGCAACAAAGAACGCTGGGAAAAACTGATGCGCTACGGGATGTCGCTGGACTTCTCCTGGGAGGCCTCTGCAAGGGAATATCTAAAGCTCTACCAGAGGCTCAAAAGAAACCCTGAACCGGTGGCGGTCGAGTCTCAGTCTTGCTTCTGAGAGGATTCAGACAGGGCAGCTTCTTGGGGGCTAAGTGGAGTCTCCAGCTCAGTCAG
>LIZU01000104.1 GCA_001302725.1 candidate division Zixibacteria bacterium DG_27 | reverse complement strand
TTGGGATCTTTTATCGCCATGAAGCGGGCCAGAAGATGAGGCTGACCCATATATCCCAGGCCAATTCCTAACCCTCCGGCGATAGCTAAGATCATCTCTAGGCCGGTCTTTCCCTGAGCGATGGTCAACAGTTTAGGGTCGATTTTCGAGACCGCCGGGGCGATATTCCCAAATCCGCCGAGGGCGAATATCCCCACGATCGGCAGAAGCACCAGGGTGGTGATCATTATCAGTCCCTGAAAAAGGTCAGTCCAGGCCACCGCAAAGAAGCCGCCCATTATGGTGTAGAAGAGAATTATGCAGGCACCTATCAACATACCTGCGAGCGGAGTGATTCCGAAAGTGATATTTAGAACCTTCCCGGCGGCCAAAAACTGCGCCGAGACATAAAGAGTGAAAAAGAAGACGATGATGATGGTGGCGACGATGCGAATGCCATGAGAGCGATCATCGTAGCGAGCTTCGAAGAAATCGGGCAGGGTCAGAGCCCCGAACTTCTCTGACTCGGTGCGCAGTCTCCCGGAGATGAAGACCCAGGAGAAAAGAATTCCGGCACAACAGCCGATTGCGGCCCAGATGGCCTCAAAGCCGGTCGCCAGAGCCAATCCCGGAAGACCTATAAGAAGCCAGGCGCTCTCCCCGGAGGCTCGCTCCGAAAAGGAGACCACCCAGGGACCCAACTTTCTCCCCGCCAGAATGAAATCCGCCAGGGTCTTCGTCAGCCTAACCGTCAAAAACCCGACGGCGAGGATGATTATCAAATAGACTATGAATCCGAGCAGTGTGGGGTCCATTCGGTTCTCCTCCTACTTCCCGCCAGTTTTGAAGAAGTAAACCAGTTCCAGAAAGAGAAGAACCACCGGCGGGACGATCACCCAGAACAGCGTCCAGAAGGGCATCTTTCCTCCTTTTTGGTTTTCCAAATCATAAGGAAGAATCAATTTGATGGCAATAGAAATCACCTTTGGGGGAGAACGTTCATGTCAAGCGAGATTTGCACTTCCGTACCTGGAATGGTTTTGCCTTGCCAATCCCCTTGTCCAGTTCTATATTCTCAGAGAATGGAATCTGTGGGCAGCCAGGTGAAACGCGGCATTCTGCTAATAGTAATCCTGCTTCACTCAGTTTCAACGGCGGCGGAGAGGCGCCTCATCACTTTTGCGGACTTATACGGTTACGGCCAGGTCGACGATATCCAAGTTTCTCCCGACGGCGAGCATCTGGCTTTCACGGTCACGTTTCACGATCTCCAGTCGGGCCACCCGAACAGTGACATCTGGATCATACCGACCAAGGGTGGTGAGCCTCGCCGGATGACTTACAGTCCTGAGATTGACGAGAACCCCCGGTGGTCGCCGGACGGCAAACAGATCGCCTTCATCTCTGATAGGGAGGCTGGAGAACAGGTGTGGCTGTTTCCGGTGGATGGAGGGGAGGCAAAGCGCCTGACTGATATCTCGACCGGCGTCGAAGAGCTTATGTGGTCCCCTGACGGAAAGAAGCTCCTCTTCGTCTCGGAAGTCTATCCTGATTGTCCGACCGACAGCTGCAACAAGGCGAGGGACGAGGCGGTTGAGAGTTCACCGGTGAAGGCTAGGCTGTACGACGAGCTTCTGTTTCGGCATTACCGCTGGTGGGACGACGGGAAACGAAGTCACCTCCTGATCTATGACTTGGAGACCGAGAAAACGCATGATCTGACTCCGTGGAAGTTCAATGTTCCTCCGATTGCGCTCGCTTGGGGGCGGCAACATGATATCTCTCCCGACGGGTCGGAGGTCTGCTTCGTGATGAATACCGACTCCATTATCACCCTCAGCACCAACAATGACATCTTCATTGTGCCCCTCACCGGCGGTGAGTGGAAGCGCATCACCACCAATCCCGCCAACGATGTCGGGCCTCGCTATTCTCCCGATGGGAGATACATTGCCTATCTGGCGATGGTACGTCCCGGATACGAATCCGACCGCCTCAGATTGATGCTCTACGACCGCAGAACTGCGGAGATAAGAAATCTCACGCCGGATTTTGACCGCTCTGTCAGAGACGTCGTCTGGGGGCCTGCCTCCAAGAAGATCTTCTTCACCGCAGCGAATCAGGGTAGGAGTGTAGTCTACGAGATAACCGTCAAGAATGGAAAGATCACCTCCCTGGTAGATGACGCCGTCTGCTGGGATGTGGTAGTCTCTCCGAAAGGGAAAACGATTTTCTATCTCAAGTCCAACTCGGTCCAGCCATATGAAATCTACGCTTTCGATTTGAAAAAGAAGAAAGAAAAGCGATTGACGTATTTCAGCGAGGAGCTTTTCTCCCATCTAGAACTAAGTCCCGCAGAGGATTTCTGGTTTGAAGGGGCGGATGGTGACAGCATTCACGGTTTCCTGACCAGACCTCCGAATTTCACTCAAAGAGAAAAATACCCTCTAGTTCTCTTGATTCACGGTGGGCCGCAGTGGACCTGGCTCGGCGATTTCAACTATTACGGCTGGAACACCCAACTGGTCGCCGCACAGGGTTATGTTGTCGCCCAGATAGACCCGCACGGGAGCGCCGGATACGGGCAGGAATTCACGGATGCGGTCAACCTGGACTGGGGAGGCAAAGACTACCAGGACCTGATGCTGGGGATTGACTTTCTCATTCAGAAATACGACTTCATCGATCCGGATCGTCTGGGTGCTTTGGGGAGATCTTACGGCGGATACATGGTCAACTGGATTGCGGGACATACCGATCGCTTCAAATGTCTGGTGAGCGTGGACGGGGTCTTCGACCTGGTGAGCGACTACTACTCCACCGACGAGCTTTGGTTCCCGGAATGGGAGAGCGGCGGTCCCCCGTGGGAGAATCCTGAGTTCTACCGAGAGCGTTCACCGTCTACTTACGTGGACGACTTCAAGACGCCGGTCTTGGTGATTCACGGCCAGCACGACTACCGCGTCGATCTGAGCCAGGGGTTGATGCTTTTCACTGCGCTCCAGAGACTGGGAGTCCCTTCCCAGCTTCTGTATTTCCCGGATGAAGGGCACAGTGTCTGGAAGCTCAAGAATCACGAGCATGTCTACAAAGTCCAATTCGATTGGCTGGCAAAGCACTTGAAATGAGAGCTCTAAAGAGGGATGCATTAGACGCATTGGCTGAAACAGATCTGAGGAGTGAAATCAATAGAAGAAACCGTAGAGGAGGAGAATAACCATGAGAAAGTCGTCAAGAGTTGTGGTTGTGCTGGTGCTCCTGGCTGTCGTTGCGTTTCTGCAGGCCGATGGTTACGCCGGCGGCAGAGGCGGCATCGACCGAGAGGACATCGAGAGGTTTGAGAAGTCGTTTGTGCCCGACCCGGTAACCAAGGCGGTGATGAACGCCGTCACCAGCAACGATGTCAACAAGCTGGCCCTGAACCGGCAGATGTTAAACGCCCACACCAATCTCTTTAACCACCGCATCAAGACCAAGGGGATCACCAATCAGAAGAGCAGCGGCCGTTGCTGGCTGTTTGCGGGATTGAACGTGCTACGTCCCAAGGTCATCAAAGATCTGAAGCTGAACGACTTCGAGTTCTCCCAGAACTACCTCTTCTTCTGGGACAAGATGGAGAAGGCCAACACCTTCCTGGAGGGCATAATCGAGCTCAGAGATCGTGACCCCATGGATCGGGAGCTGCAGATTCTGCTCAAGAGTCCCTTCCCGGACGGCGGCTACTGGTTCTACGTGGTGGAGCTCATCGACAAATACGGGGTGGCGCCCAAGTCGGTCATGCCGGAGACCCAGAACAGCGAGAACACCCGCATGATGGACAGGCTGATAAGTTGCAAGCTCCGCCAGGACGCGGCGGTTTTGAGACGCATGTCAGACAAGGGAGCCGACGTCAAGCAGCTGCGGACCCAAAAGGAGGAGATGCTGGAGGAGATATACAAGGTCTTAGTCATGAATCTGGGGACACCGCCGACAGAGTTCCAGTGGCGCTTCGAGGACCGCGATACGGTCGTGAGTGAGCTGCGGACCTACACCCCTCAGAGCTTCTACCGGGAGATAGTAAATGTCGATCTCAGGGAGTACGTGAGTCTCTTCAACTGTCCCACCAGAGCGAGCGGGAAGCTGTATCAAGTCCGGATGACGCGCAATATCCACGACCGGGAGGACATGATCTTCATCAACACCGACAACGACAGATTGAAGGAGTACACCCTGCGGTCAGTCTTGAGCGATGATCCCGTCTGGTTCGTCTGTGACGTCGGCAAGGAGAACAGCTACGAAGACGGCATCATGTCTCCGGGGATCTACGACTGCGAGTCGCTCTACGGTGTCGACTTCCGGTTGACGAAGGAAGAACGGATTCTGTATTGGGACAGTACCCCCAATCACGCCATGGTCTTCATCGGAGTTGACACCTTGCAGGGAAGACCGGTCAAATGGCTGGTGGAGAACAGCTGGGGTACGGACCGGGGAGACGACGGCCTGTGGAGTATGTACGATGAGTGGTTCGACGAGTACGTCTACAACGTCATCATTCATCGCAAATATCTGCCCAAGGAGGTGGTGGCAATCCTCCAGACCAAGCCGGAGGTTCTCCCCCCGTGGGATCCGATGTATTCCATCATAAGGTAGCTGTGTAAAGGGAGCAAACAGTTGCCGTAGGCCTGCCCGAGGCAGACAGGGCGATCCGCCTTTGGCGGGCAAACAGTATACAGAAGACAGGAAAAGAACTCCATTGGCCGGTGAATCTATCACCGCCATTGCCCGAGTATCAGGATTGAGGATATTTTTCTTGACATTGCTCGAGAGTGAGGATAGAATAGGCGAAAGTCACGGAGTTAGAGGAACTACAAAGAGAGACATCGGATATTGAAGATGGCGGGAAAAAAGGTTTCCGAGAGGCTTCATTTCGATTTCCGTGATGTTTTTCTGGCCTCCCGTTTAGCTCTCTCCGGCAAGACCATCATGGCGCAGTGTATCGGGCTCGGGGTGTGGTATCTTCTGTGGCTTGTTTTCACCTATCTCGCCTGGTTGCTCTCGGGGATAGGTCTATCTCAGACTTGGGGGCTATACGGCTTTTTCCCGATTCTGGATTTTTCTTTTTCTGGAACCCCGGCCTGGATATGCTTCATCGTTGGTAATCTCCTTTTTCTCCTCAGCTGGTTCATCTCCTCCACCGCGGTTGCACAGATTGGCTTTCGAGACCTTTTGGGGGATCCTTTTTATCCCCTAACCCACGGATACAGATTTGCGTTCAAACACCTCCCCACTCTGATATTCTCCCCGGGGCTGATTCTCTTCTTCATCGTCCTGATTCTGCTTTTCGGTGTAGTTCTGGGCCTGGTGGGCAAAATACCCTCTGTGGGAGAGCTATTCTTCTCCATCGTCTATCTCCTTCCGGTCTTCCCGGTGGCACTGGCTTTGGCCTACATCATTTTCAACTTCTCGGTTTCGCTCTTTTTCACGCCGGCCGTGGTTGCCACCGCCAGATCAGATATTTTCGACACCGTCATCAAGCTCTTCACCACGGTGTGGAGGCAACCCTGGAGGTTGGTTGTCTATAACGGACTGTTGTATGCTGTGGCCAAACTGGCAGCTTTCGTGTTTGCCTACTTCTGTTTTCGTGCCGGCCAGTTTATTCATTTAAGCTGCGGTCTTCTGATGGGAGAAAAATTGGAGCGGATCACCGCTACCGCCCTGAACTACCTCCCC
>LIZU01000103.1 GCA_001302725.1 candidate division Zixibacteria bacterium DG_27 | reverse complement strand
GAAGATGGCCAACGAGCCTTTGTAACTCATTGGCCATTGGTGGGTTGGATGCAGACTCAATACGCCCAGGAGGAGTTGAACCCCCAACCTTCTGATCCGTAGTCAGACGCTCTATCCAATTGAGCTATGGGCGCATATCGACAACCTACAAGATATCGACTCCTCTGCACCGGTGCAAGAGAAATCTTGGCCTTTTTCGTCGTAGCTGTGAAGGGCCAGCCTGCATTCTCCACCGTCAAACCTCAGTGGACCCACGGGTATTCCCCTTTTTTGCCTTCTTCGGCTTTCTGCTGGACGAGCCGGTAAGTTCTTAGTACGTCTATACATACAGTCTTGCACAGTAGGAATTCACACGGTTGAACCAA
This sequence comes from candidate division Zixibacteria bacterium DG_27, assembly GCA_001302725.1. Classification (GTDB taxonomy): domain Bacteria; phylum Zixibacteria; class MSB-5A5; order DG-27; family DG-27; genus DG-27. The sequence continues at coordinate 5,358 of LIZU01000103.1, read as the reverse complement.
CAACTGGAAAAAAGACTTGACTATCGGAGAAAACTTGTTATTATATAAGATTAAACTGAGATGAGTAACCTTCAAATACTTGAAAGGTGGTTTGATATGTAATGACTCAGGTGCGAGTGAGGGAGGACGAATCCTTCGAAAGAGCCTTAAGACGTTTCACCAAATCGTGCGAAAAATCGGGTCTGATAGCCGATATCAGAAAGCATCAGAGGTTCGAGAAACCTTCAGAAAGAAAAAAGAGAAAGCTCAGCGCCGCCCGAAGAAAACTCCGCCGTCTTATGAGCGCCAGGTCTCTATGACCTTAAAAGACAGAATCTCCGAGGACCTCAAGGGAGCCATCAAATCTGGCGACAAGCCGAGGCTCTCTGTTGTCAGACTTCTAAAATCTGAGATCATAAACAAGGAGATCCAAAAGGGGGGAGAGCTTGAGGAGGACGAGATTTTCGCCCTCCTTTCGAGCATGATCAAGAAGAGGAAGGAGGCCTTAGAACAGTTTAGGTCCGCCGATCGTCAAGACTTGGTCGATAGGGAGACAAAAGAGCTCGAGATCCTTTGTGGTTACCAACCCGCCCAGCTAACCGAGGCGGAACTGCAACAGTTAATCGACGAAACCATAGGGGAGATCGGAGCCGACGATATTTCTGTTTTGGGCAAGGTGATGAAGACCGTGATGCCCAAGGTCAGAGGCCGCGCGGAGGGAGCTTTGGTCAGGGATATGGTCGCTAAATGCCTCAAGTCGGCCTGAGGTCTTTAGTTGTATTGGTTGGACATATTCATAGTAATCGTCTTGGCCCTGTTTCTCTTTTCCGGCATCAAGAGGGGCTTTTTTTGTGAGATCGCAGGGCTGGTGGGCATTGTGGTGGGGGCGCTCCTGGCCATTAGCTTCTCCGATGGCCTCACTCGCTTTCTGCAGAGCTATATCCACATCCCCTCCAGTTTGCTTTTCGTCGTAAGCATCTTTTTGATCTTCATCCTCTGTTTGCTGGGATCCAAATTCCTGGCTTGGGGTCTGACAAAAGCGGTCAAATCCACCCCCCTCTCCTCGATGAATCGTTTGGCAGGGGGGATTTTTTCTCTGCTCAAGGGGATAGTCACAATAAGCCTGGTACTTCTGCTGGTGCTTCTTCTGAAGCCCTTCCTCGACCTGAACAGTTATGTCGAGGATTCAAGTTTGGGCCCCCCGTTGAGAAGTGTCATCCCCGGTCTTTTCGCCTCCACCTCCTTTTTGCACCCCGATACCGAAGACATCTTCGACAAGGTCAAATCCGCCATCAAGATGAAGGAGGTAGTCGAGAAGGAAGTAGTCAGACCAGCGCAGGAGGTCGCCGAAAAGGCCAAGAAGATAAAGGTACCGGAGTTCCCCCAGGACGAAAAGTTGCTGGAGGGTCTCAAAGAGCTGTTCTCTCGGAAAGAGAAAGACTAACACTAATGTCACCGCGAGTCACAGCCAGATCTCTATCCCTCTGAGGACAGAGCTCAGATGAGGTTCAGACAACATCTCTCGACGGCCGTTTTTCTCGGCTTCTTAACAGGGTTCTATTTTCTACTTTTCGGTTCTGCAGCCTACTTTGCATCCTTCTACTATCCGACTTCTTCCGCCTGCGACCGCCTCTTCGTCTTCAAGTTGCAGCTTTTCGCCAACATCCCTCTGTTTGTAATCATCGGGGTCATCGTCGCACTTCTCTTTTCCCTTCTGCCGAGGAGATTTGGCTTCTCCAGAGGCAGAGGCGGAATCACCTACCTCTTGCTTTTTTCGGGGTTGTCGATCTATCTCCAGTTCAAGCTCTTCTCCGGGAGTTACGTGGTGTCCGGCCTGCCGGGGATTGTCAAGGTTCTCCTGTATCCTTCGGCGGCTGTGGCGGTGACTCTCTTTTTGGGCTTCTCGTACCTTTTGGCGAGGGAGAGGTTAGCAGACAAGGATTCAGAGAATCGCCTGTTGGCTCTGGAGGGGATGCTGGCGGGTCTGTTCCTCCTTATGATCATTCTGAGCCTGGTCAAACCGAGCGCCTCCTGGTCGGCTTTGAGTCGCCCAGCAACAGAAGGCTGCAACATCCTCCTCATCACCGTCGATACGTTGAGGGATGACCATCTCTCTTACCGCGGCTACTTCCGAAAGACCTCCCCGAATATCGACGGTCTTGCCTCGGAAGGGGTAGTGTTCGAGAACGCTTACGCCGCGGTTCCCCGCACCTTCCCTTCGTTGTGCTCCTTTATGACCGGCAAATATGCCCACCGCCACGGGGCCAGAAACAACTTCCACCACGCCCTTCCGGATTTCAATCTCACCCTGCCGGAGATCCTGAAGGGGGAGGGTTACCTCACCGGGGCGGTGGTCACCAATGTGGGGCTTCAGGCTCAGAGGAAGCTCAGCCAGGGATTCGACTACTACTTGGAGACCGATCACCAGAACATCCAGGCTCAAAAGGTGCCGGCATTGCGCCTGCTCGATTTCGTGGGAGTGCGCTATCCTCTGCGCAGCCTCTGGGATGACCAAGCGGGACGAACAAAATCGGAGGCCCTGAAGTTCGTCGAGAGAAACAGGGGCAAGAGATTTTTCCTCTGGGTACATTTCTTGGATCCGCACATGGAGTATAACCCCCCTTCGGAGTTTACCGGTGTTTTCGACCGAGGCTACCGGGGGAGACACAAGAATCACTTCCACTTCGGAAATATTCCTTCCCAGAGGATGATTTTCGAATGTCCGCTGGATCCGAGAGAGATTCAGCACGCAATATCCTTACACGACGGCGAGATCCTCCACACCGACAACGAAATCGGGAAGCTTCTGAGCAAGTTGAAGGAATGGGGACTGCGCGAAAATAGTCTGATCATACTCTCCGCGGACCACGGCGAGAGTCTGGGAGAGCACGGCTACTTTTTCACTCACGGGGATCTGATCTATAATCCCTGTGCGCACATTCCTCTTTTAATTAGGTTTCCCGGCGGAACGGTGAGGAGAAGAATTTCCACCCCGGTCTCCAGTGTGGATTTGATGCCGACCATACTCGATTTCTTAGGTGTGGAACCTCCAGAGGGGCTCGATGGAGTTTCGCTTGTGCCCACAATCTTCGGTGGAGCCGAACCGCGAAGGGCGATCTTCGGTGAGTCCGGGATCTCGATTTTCTCCTCTTCCAACCCCAGAATGAAAATCGAAATCGAGCCCCAGAGACCGTTAGCAATACCGCCGGAAGAGTGGTTTCCCCTCTGGGAAGAGGTGTTCAACGATGCCAAGTTCCGGATGATGGTCGAAGGTAACTGGAAGTTGATCTACACTCCCGACGAAGGATCCGGCTCTTTTGAACTCTATGATCTGGCTTCCGACCCCGCCGAGGAGATCAACTTATATGAGGAAAAAGCAGAGATTGCCGAGAGGATGCGGGGCAGCCTCATGAGTTGGGTGAAGGGGGACACTCTCCGGAATGTCGAAGCGCTATCGTGTGATCGGGAGATGATCTCCAACCTGCAAAGCATAGGATATCTCCGATGATTACTCGAAGGGGGGAGCTTACTATATTGGACAGTCGTGGACGAACGCACCTTAGAGGTCTTAGAATACGATAAGATCAGGGAGATCGTAGCCTCTTACTCTCTCTCCGACCCGGGAAGGGAAAGGGCGGTCTCCCTTCGGCCCTTAACTGACCCTTTATCGATTCTCTCCCGGCTCCGGGAGACCAGCGAGCTCAAGGAGGCGCTAGAGAGTCAGGTGGGCCCTGTCTGGAGACCGTTTAAGGAGGTTCGACCCTATCTGCTCAAGGCCCAGCCCGAAGGCAGTCTCCTGCAGCCGGCAGAGCTACTGGCCATCGCGGATGTCACCTGCCTCTCCCAGGCCACTCTGAGGCTCTTCAGAAAAAATCGGGAGAAGTTTCCGATGCTTCAGAGAATAACTGAGTCTCTCTCTCCCGTGGAGGAGCTTCGCTCTCTGATCGAGCAGTGTCTGGATGCGACCGGGGAGGTGAAGGATTCCGCCTCCAGGGAGCTTGGTTCCATAAGGAAGAGGTTGCGCCTCATCAAGGAACGCCTGTCGGAGAAGCTCAAATCCCTGATCAGCTCGCCGCAGATACAGAAGATCCTGGCGGACAACATCGTCACCTTTCGTCAGGACCGTTACGTCATTCCAATCAAGGCCGGATCTCAGCATCTCTTGAAAGGGATTGTCCATGACCACAGCAGTTCCGGGGCGACGGTCTTCGTGGAGCCGATGGTGACGGTAGAGATGAACAACTCCCTGGGGGAGTTGGTCACCGAGGAGAAACGGGAGGTGGAGCGGATTCTAAAGAGGATTACCTCGGTGGTGCGGGAGAATTTCGAGCCTTTGAAAGAGAACTCAGAGATTCTGGCGCGTCTGGACCTGATTTACGCCAAAGCTCGGTTTTCCCTCGAGTACGGGGCAGTGGAGCCTTTGATGGAGGGTGATGCTTCCTTAAGACTAATTGAGGCTTCTCATCCTTTGCTCTTGAAGGCGGCAAAGGAGCTGGAGAAACAGGAGGTGGTGCCTCTCACGATGGAGTTGGGGGAGAGGTTTCGGACTCTGGTCATAACCGGTCCCAACACCGGCGGCAAAACCGTTGCTCTCAAGACCGTGGGGCTGCTCTCCCTCATGGCCCAATCAGGGATGCACATCCCCGCCAAGGAGGGGACGAAACTGCCGGTGTTCGAGAAGATCTTCGCTGATGTCGGCGATGAACAGTCGATTGAGGCCTCTCTGTCAACCTTCTCCTCCCACGTCAGACAGATCTCCAAGGCGCTGTCGGAGGCCGCAAGCGACAGCTTGATTCTCTTGGACGAGATCGGAGTCGGCACCGACCCCGAAGAGGGAGCGGCTTTGGCGGAGGCGGTGGTCGAATATCTCACCAGCTCGGGAGCGCTGACGATCGTCACCACCCACTACGGAGCTTTGAAAACTCTGGCGACGAAAATCCCCGGGGTGGAGAACGGCTCCATGGAATTCGATTCGGAGAATTTCAAACCCACCTTCAGATTCATATCCGGAATTCCGGGCTCAAGCTACGCCCTGGAAGTGGCCTCCAACCTGGGGATGTCAAAGGAGGTGTTAGACAGAGCCTGGAGTCTGGTGGGGGGTGAGCACCGGGACTTGAGCAAACTTCTGGTGGAACTTCGCGCTAACCTCCAGGAACTCTCCGCCGAGAAAAAGGAGCTGTCTGGCAGCAGGGAGGCGATCGAGGATTTGCAGAAGCTTTACAAGGACCGCCTCCAGAGGGTGAGGGCTGCAGAGAAAGATTTAAAAGGGAAAACTCTGAAGGAATCCAGGGAGGTGGTGGAGACCACCAGGCGTCAGATGGAGGCACTTCTCAGAGAAATCCAGAAGACTCAAGCGGAGAAAAAGTTGGTTAAACGCTC
>LIZU01000102.1 GCA_001302725.1 candidate division Zixibacteria bacterium DG_27 | reverse complement strand
AAACGAAAGCGCCGTTACAACAAGCATCAGGGAAATCCCAAAGCCGCTGTCGACCAGGTTCCCCCAGTAGAATTCCAGGTCCCTGGGTGACAGATGTGTCAGCGCGGTGTGAGGACCGATCAACCCCACGATCCATACGAATAAGGGTTTGCCGAAGAGGAGGCATACAATCAATAGGGCTCCCGCCCCCAGAATATATGTTGTGCCCCTTTTCTCCCTCTTGCTGGTCACAAGTTCGCCGGTCTGAAATCGCCAAACCGAAAAAAGCCCGATGGTCGAGATGAGGTAGAAGAGGGGGAAGAGGTTGTGTATATACCGATGTGATTGACCCAGGCTCAGCACGTGTGCGAAAACGCCCATGCCGAGAGGGTAGAGGACGGTGGCGATCGGAAGAATCAGAGACAAAACCTCAGCAGTAGGGCTTGCATATCTCTTCACAATGACAAACAACCCCAGAAGGAAAAAGACCACAAGCAGCGGGTTGGATTTGAAAAGGACCATGATGCTGACGAGCAGCATGTATAGTGGTTTGACTGTCAAGGTCGTAATTGCTGCGCTTATATTTCCCGAAAAGAGAGCCCCGAACAGTCCTCCCGAACCCACCTTGGCGGCGAAAGTGCTGGGGAAAAAACTGCCGGTGGTCCTATAATTGAAGAGAAAATATGGTGCTGTCATAACCAAGAAAATCGCTGGGTGCAACAGATACCCGAGGATACTCCTAATAGTGAAAATCGCACCTTTCCTGAAACGTAGATCATAGATCAAAATGTCAATCCAGGAGAACGCCACAAGAAGGAAACACTCCGGTCGGGCCAGACCGGACAGTGTAAATATCAGGGTGGGCAGATAACGTCTGATGCCGTATGCTCTGAAGCACTTCAAGTGTACCCATATGCCGAAGGTCGAGAGAAACGTATATAAGGCCGTCTCCATTCCCGAGAGGGCCCCCCAGGTGAGATAGGGTGAAAGGGCAACCAAGACAGATGCAAAGAAGGAGGAGTATTTATCGGAAGTCAAATCCAATGTTATCCTGTAAACGAAAAAGCAACTGCCCATGAACAGAATTGCGCCAATGAACTTGGTACCCCAAATGGGGCTTGTCCCCAAGACGAAGACTAAGCTCATCAGAAACACCCAAAGGGGTGAGGTTGCTCCGGAAACCGGTTCGTCGGGATTGAAGGAGAATCCATGTCCAGTGGCGAGGTTTCTGGAGAAAACCATGTGGATCCAGGAATCGTCCAGGGCCAGACCCCAATCCCCAGCGACAGTCTTCTCCTTATATAAATAGAAACAGCTCGCTACGATAACGATCATGAATATTACAAGGCAAAATCTCAACGGCATTTCTCAACCTTCGGGCAGAGCAATAGAGCACTCATTCTGTCAGATTCACCTCGTACACGAAATGTCTGTCGTGTATACACACGGTGTTGTGCTGAATCTTGAACTCCTTTATCCTTTTGAAATCTTCTTCCATGCTGTCAATCAGCGGGAACCACTCGGGATAGATGACCAGATAGCCGGGCCTTTTCACAGTCCTGAAGTAGTCGATAATTCCCGACTCTCCCCTCAGTCTGTAGGGGATGATATCCGGAGTAGCCATGCCGATTAAGTCGATGATCTCCCGTCGGGCAAAATAGCCGATGCCGCCGATATCGTTAATGGCTATCACCGCCTCTTTTGGAGTATTCTCGTTTAGCCACCTTCCGCTGGCGACGTGGAGGTCATTGATGTTTTTCACATTGTAGGCATAATAATCAGCGTAGGCGATATTGCTCCTGGTTGTGAAGAGGAGAGATAGGAGGATGAGTCCATAAGATAGGAATATCGCCTGTTTCTCATATTTGCCTTTTGCCTTGGGAATCGAGAATAGGAGGACCGGCAGAATCAAGCTTAAAAGCAAGAATTTGAGGAAAAGATCAACCTGCGCCATATATGCTTGAATATCAGCCACGCTCAGATGAGTCAGGCCGGTGCGAGGAGCTATCTCTTCGATGATTTTGAAGAGATATGGTCGTGCCAATGCTAAGACCCCTAAAACAGATATGGCGAACAACGCAATGAGATACAAAGCCCTCCTGCCCTTTGGAGTCAAGTTGCCGTCTCCTGAGAGGAGTCTGGTTATGGAGAATACACCTCCGGTTGCAATGATGATGAACAGAGGGAAAAGGTGAGCGGCATAACGGTTGGATTGCCCCAGTGCCTTGACGTGCCCGAAAAGCCCCATTCCCAAAGGGATGAGGAGGAGCAAAGAGGGAATCAGCCACGGCCCTCTTCTCATCCCCTCACCGGAGATGCTAACAAGTGCTATGATCCCCAACACGAAGGCAAGGCTTAGAATCGGATTGTCCGAAAGAAGGGTGCCCAGGGCTACAATCACCATGTATAGCGGTTTTATCGTGGCAGCTACGATTGCACCTCGAAGATCTCCCTGAAGGAGCTCTCCGAATACGCCTCCGCTTCCGGTTTTGGCGGCGTAGCTGCTGGGGAAGAGGCTATTGACCGTCACCAGATTGAAAATGAAATAGGGCAGGGTGAGAACAGCGAAGATGAAAAGGTGCGGTAAGAATTCAACCGCGGCCTTTCCAAATCTCTCCTTCTGTCGCGCAATTCCTGGCAGCAGGAATTTCTCTCCCCAGGCAATGAAAAGGATCAGGAAACACTCCGGCCGCGACAAACCGGCCAAAGTCAAAACCAGAGTGGAGGAGTACTTCCTTAGCCCTTTCTTTTCGCTGTTGACGAGGTGGAGATAGATCCCCCAGAGGCTTAAGGCTACATAGAGACTGACCTCCATTCCCGAAAGCGCCCCCCAGTTGAGAAAAGGGGAGAGAGCCACGAGAGTCGCGGAAAAAATGGCAATTCTTTCGTCCGACCAGATGAACTGTGCCAGCTTGTACGTTACTAAGATGGAGAGGAGAAAAAGTGTCATTCCCAGTATCTTGGCCGCCCAGAGACTTGGTCCCGTCGCGATGAAGAGAGCTGTCAGAAGCAAAGTCCACAGAGGAGAGGTTGACCCGGAAACGGGCTGGTCGGGATTGAAGGAGTAGCCGTGTCCGGCGCTTAAGTTTCTGGCAAAAACCATGTGAATCCAGGAATCATCTAAGGCCAATCCCCACTCGCCGGCCACCTCCCTCTCCCGATAGATGAAAAGAGACTGCGAGGTCAAAAAGACAGCGAGTAGGAGCAAAAGAATCGGTTTACTCATAGCTCCGGGCCGAACCTCCTGACAGTTTTCTGAATATATCCGGCTTGAGCGGAGATGTCAATTTCTGGCTGTTGGAGGTGGCAAGATCGTTTTTCGAGACGGGTTGATGTTCCCTGGAGATTGCCTCTTCACAGATTTTGAATATATTTAAAGGTGACTGGTATGATAAAGAGGGTTGGCCATTGAAACCATCTCCCCGGAAAAAACGTATAGAGATATGCAAGGGTCGAGAGTAGTTCATTTGAAGAGAGATATCTTTCTGGAGGTCTTATGAGACAGGAAGCTTTGGCGGTTGGCGTGGTGCTCGCTTTCGTTCTGGCCTTATCCACACCAGCGTTTTCCGCGCAGAGAAAAACCGGTGTAGTCAAAGACAACTTCTATACCGACAATCTGCTCAATTTCGAGATGCAGGCTCTGAGCAACTGGAAGGTCAAGACTTACAAAGAAAAGCCGGAGCGCCCCAAACTCGAGCGGGTGATGATTACCAAGAAGAATTACGAGATTAATCCTCACATCGTTCAGGGCAGCCACTACACCGTCCCCACGGTTATGATCTACTCCGACACCACCTCTTTGAGCCTGGAGGAATACGCGAAGTTGCTTGCGGAATCAGTGAATTCGGTGAATTCCAAGAACAAGCTTTACCAGGAGATGAAGATTTTAACCGAGACCGAGTTCTACGATAGCACCAGCGCCCAACTGGCAGGGGAGAAGGCTAAGTTGTTCCGGCTGAAAAACAAATTCCGGCGTGCCCACCAGTCGGCGAGCGGCGGAGTTCTGCAAACAGACGGCAATACCAGGTTGATCGAGGACTTCAACATTTACGAGGTCTATCTGATGAAAAGGGGCGACCGCATCATCGTGATTCACTTCTACTGTGAGCGTGAGTTTTACAACACCAACCAGGGAGAGTTCCACGATATGCTTAACAGCTTCAAATTCCTGTAGACCGTACGAGAAGTAAGCCCCAGGAACAACACCTGATCCTACCTCGAAGAAATCCCCACAGGAAGTGGGGATTTTTTTTGCTGCCCTCAGGAGTATGATTCTACTTCCAGCAGGTATCTATCTCAACAGCGTCATCCGACGAACCTGGCTGAAATCTCCCGCAGTCAACCTGCAGAAATAAGTGCCGGATGAGAACCCAGAGGCGTCCCAGATCACCGATTTCTCTCCAGCAGTCTGTTTTTCGTCAACGACCGTCTCAACCTTTTCGCCGACGAGATTGAAAACCTCCAGCTTGACCGGGCCGTCTGTCGCCAATTGGTAGCTGATCTCGGTCGTGGCATTGAAAGGATTGGGGTAGGACTGAAGCAGGGAGGTGACAACTGGCTGATTGGCCTCTATCTCTGGGCGGTCAACCTCAACGAGCTCCCACTCGGTGTTGCTGCCGATCTTCCACGGCGAACATTGCACGATCTCAGTGTTCATGCAGCAGAAGACCTCATATCCACCGGGGTCCAGCTCTCCCTCGACAGAAGCGCTATACTGACCGGGGCCAGCGGCGTTGGGCACCTTAAAATAGTAATAGGTAGTAGTAACCCCGGGGGGATAGGTTTTCCTTCTTGGCCTCAAAATGAGTCTAGCGTTGGGATCACAGTCGTGGTAGGCATGTCCGAAGAAGTTCAGAGTTCCGGAGACGTTTTCTCCGGAGTTATTCGTGACTGTCAGTTTGAAGTGGAACTTGTCACCACGGCAGAGCCACGGGCAGGCGTTCTCACAGCTCATGTGGACGTACCTGAGAGGGTTTCGGGTTCTCAGATACAGCACCGGATTCTCAGTATCAACTCCCTCGTTGAGGGGAACCGCACCGGCGTCCTTGTCATTAATGTAGATGATGTGCAGGTAGTGGTCCACCTCTTCGGCAAGAGAGGACCAGTGGTCGCTATCGCACTCTCCGGGCCAGCAGCGGGGAGAGGGGCTGTTTGTGAGGTTTATGGGTGTGCTCCACCGCAGTCCTTTGTCGGTTGAGTAGCTCATAAAGAGGTCGCCATTCGACCAGCCGCAAATCGATTTGTCTTCCTCCGTGAACTGGGTCCACACGGAGAAGAGATTGTTGTTGGCTTCGACGCCGATGCTCATCTTCGCCAGAGTGAGGTTCCACGCTCCTGGATACGAGTCCCAGGAACCGTCCGCTACGAGGGTTATACCCAACTCCTCCGACCAATGCCAGAGGAGGCAGCTACCTGATCCCTCCTCCGGGGGAGGGACCAAGAGGGGTGTATTCCATATGATATGAAGGTTGTCATCTAAATCGTAAACCGCATCGAGGTCTGTAGAAGCTCGGATGGTGTCTTGGGGTTGATAGTTCGTGATGTTTGTCTTCTCACTCCAATTCCAGTTTGTGCCGTCCTCGGATTCGATGTAGAAGACATCGACGATCTGGTCAGGATCGTCCGGATCCCGGGTCGTATAGGCAATCGCCACCCTGTCGGAGATATCTGACGTGGTGATGACCGCTGAGACGAAAACCAGAGAGTCGACCAGCTGGGGCTGAGTCCAATTGCCGTCTTCGTAACGG
>LIZU01000005.1 GCA_001302725.1 candidate division Zixibacteria bacterium DG_27 | reverse complement strand
CCTCAAGTTCATCCTCACCCGGTATGAAGACGGAGGGAATAAGGAAGAGCTTTATGATATCGCCAAAGACCCAGGGGAGAAGGTTAATTTGTGGAGGGAGAGCGAAAAGTTCTTGGGAATCAAACAGAGGTGCGAGGATTTTCTGACTTCCCTGGGGGGTGAGGGACTCGAGGGAGAATCGGAACTCGATTCCCAGACTCTGGAGAAACTAAAGGCGATGGGATACCTGCGATAGGCAGTGGCCGAAGGCGGAAGAAAGCTGCTTAAGAAGAATCAATACTTGCTTTGATGAACAAAGTCGAAAGTATGTTTGACAGGGTCGACCACCACAAGCCCCTTTGAGTATTTTCTCTTCCACAGGTGCTTTTCCTCATAACGGGGCCTCACCGGAACTCCGTAGTCGGCCTTCATAATATCACCGTATTCCTTGAAAAGCCGGCGCATATTTTCATATTTTCCCGCCCAATCGATGTTGAGATAAACCCAGGGGTCATTCTTCATCAGCAGATAGCAGCCGACACAATAGGAGATCTCGTTTTTGTCAGGAGAGGGCTGCATTCCCAGCATCACAATCTTTTCCCGGCGAGCGCACTCGTCGATGATTTCCATTCCCCGGGCGAGGCGCTTTGCATTTACGAAGCGATTCTCGGGCTGATTGCGCCAGCGCATGACCATGCCCTGCTGATTGAAACCGTCACAATTGTCCAGTCGTGTGTTCAGAAGGTAGTCGGGGTCGGTGCTGGAGCTCATCGTAAAGTTGTTCAAGATCAAAAGCTTGCCTTCACGATTAAGTCTCTGCTTGAGAGCAGCCAAAAACCTCTCCTGGACTCGGTGGAAATCCTCCTCTCGGGGATAACGATGCTTTGCCTGAGGAATAACATGACCGATGTCAGTATAGGCCAAATCCCCGTGAACCCCATCGTAAGGTAGGTCGCCAATTCTTTTCAGAACCTTGTTGCTCCAGTATCCAGCCCAGCCGTTTGAGGCTGGGTCTATTATGTATTTCTTGGGCGTTTGTTTAATCCTATTTCCTTCTGAATCAACGAGAAACCACTCAGGATTACTCTCCGATATCTCCTCATATCCCGTAATAGCCCCAAGTGGTTGGCGGGAGCCTCTTCCAACGACACAGCTCCCGAAATATCTGAACATCTTGAGGTCAGGGTTTTCGGACTTCATCTGCACTGCGAAACTGTCCCCAGAACCGTCAATCACCAAAAGGTCAGCGTGGGAGGCAATCCAGGAGGCGTCGGCAGTCGTTAGTTCCTTGTTGTTGTAAATCTTGGTGGCATAAAGAACGGTGCCATTCTCTATCCCCCGGCAGCGGCTTGCTCCGCCGAGCAAGAAAACCAAAGCGCCGAAGAACAGCGTTGCGGATCTCAGTTTCATGGGATTCTCCTCATGTTTCCAATTTTACGTTCGAACACTGTTTTCGTTGTCTTTTTTTCGAAGCTCAGTGTTTCCGTCTTCTCTCCCCGGTGGTTTTCGGTGTCTCTTTCAACAATTACAATTTAATGATTTCATCCGATTTGTCGAACTTCTGGATCGCACCGGGGAGAAGTTCCACAAAACCCCAGGCAGCAGCCCCGATTCTCTGTCGGCACCGAAGTGAGGGAATGGTAGAAAAGGCTTGACAACTGCGGCTACAGCAATATCTTTTCGAAACTTGTGTTCGGCGGTGAGGTTTAACTCTAAACTGAGATGGTGAAAGCTGTCGTCGGGTTGGGGAATCCGGGAAGAAAGCATCGAAACAACCGACACAATTTAGGCTTCGTGGTTGCCAACTACCTCTGTGAAAAGATAGGTGGCAATTTCAAGAAGAGAGATAGTCTTTACGAGCTTGCAGAGGTCCGAATTGCCGAAGAGGAGATCGAGATTCTGAAACCTTCAACCTACATGAACCTGAGCGGCGAGGCCGTCAAAAACTTCTGCCAGGAGTTCGGAGTCGAGCCCGGACAGATCCTAGTGGTGTGTGACGACACGAACTTACCCCTGGGCAAAATCCGGCTCCGCACCTCCGGTTCCGACGGTGGACACAAGGGCCTGGGGTCTGTAATCACCAATATGGAGACCGAGGATTTTCCCAGACTTCGGATGGGGATTGGCCCTCCACAGCCGGGATTGTCTCTGGAGGAATACGTTCTCAGAGACTTCACCGAGGGGGAGATCCCGGCAGCGAAGGCGATGGTTCTGAGAGCATATGAGGCCATCATCACGGTCGTAGTGTCCGGTCTAAAAGAGGCCATGAACGTATATAATCGCGACCCCGAAGATGTAGATGAGGAAGCATAAATAACCACGAACTTCCCTGCTCCGCACCCGAGGCGGAGCCGGATGAGGCCGAAGGGAGGTGAACAATTGAAAGAATACGAAACCACTTTCGTCTTAGAGGCCGGCCTAGAAGAGGAGGCCCTCACCCAACAGATACAGAGGGTTGAAGAGACAATCGCCGCAGGGGGCGGAGAGGTGACCAAGGTCGAGAGGTGGGGAATCAAGAGGTTCGCTTACCTGCTTAAGAAACGGCGCCAGGGGTATTACGTCCACATCCGCTTCTCCGCTCCCGAAAAACTGCCCCGGGAGTTGGAATCGTTCTACAAGCTGAACGAACAGGTGATGAGGTATCTGACGGTGCTGTCGGAGCCGGTCAAGGAGCGCCCGGCCGCAACTCCGGAGGTCGCTGCGAGGGAGAAGGTCAAGAATCAGGCAGTCACACCAGAGAAGGGGGGGGAAGCTCCCGCCTCTCCGCCGGAGGCACACTAGCCTTAGATCGGTGGCGACCGATGGAAGTCTCCCAAGAGTCGTTTCCAAGGCCAGACCGTCGGGCTTGTTGGTTGGTGCTGAGTGGTGAGTGGGAGGACGGGCTGGTGGCCTGAGTGTAACCGGCAGACAGTCCCGGGTCATTTGTCCCCGGGGAGATTTTAGAGTCTCTCAAGAGCAGGCGGAGGGTTCCGACAGTAGTTCTGGATATGTTTAGGTTTTCGAGGTGAAAGATGAGAGCGCCGAGAACGACAAGAGGACAGAAAAAGAGCCCCTTCAGCGTCGATTATAAGAGGAGGAAAATCTGTCGCTTCTGCGAGAACAAGATCGACATCATCGACTACAAAGACGAAAGGATGATCCGGAGATTTGTATCTGATCGCGGCAAGATCATTCCGCGGCGGATTTCCGGCAACTGTGCCCGTCATCAGAGGCAATTGACGGTCGCCATCAAACGGGGACGCCACCTGGGGCTTCTACCCTACACCTCAGAGAGTTATCGCTGAGTGAACCTCTTAAGGCCAAAAGGAGGTTAGATTCCGTTTGGGTTCTAAGAGCCGAATCGCCCTGGTGGCAGCCGTGGTAGTTCTCCTCTACGGCTTTCTCTCCAATCTCCTGGTGATAAACTACCTCTGGGGAATCTTGAGCGCTGCCGGCCTCATTTTTCTGGCCGCCAATTTTCAGCCGGCACTGGCAGCGGCGGTGGGCGGTTTTGTGACTCTCCAACTTGTGCTATTCCAGGGTCTGCCTCAGTCGACCACGTTTCTTCTGTCAATATGCCTGCCGGCGCTTCTGATTGGATATCTGGCGCGCCGCCACCGGGGAGGCTTTCGAGCCATTTTCTGGGGGCTTATCCCGGCGTTAGCCCTGGTGGGCTTGTTTTTGACTGCCTATTCCGAGGTTTCGACCTCTGTTTCTTTAACGATAGAGGCGTGGCTGGACGAATTCGCGCTGCAGGCCTCCGAGATGGGGCAGAGTCAAGAGTTGCTGGAAGAGCTGACCTCCGACCTCAGGGACTTCGGGAGGATACTGGTGGAGCTTTTGCCCTCGCTTCTGTTGCTATCGGTCCTCTTCAATCTGACGGTGGCCTATTTTCTCTCCTGCAAATTGGGGTCAAAGGTGGGCTACCATATCCCGCCCCTCCCCCGTTTTTCCCGCTGGAGGTTGAGCGATTACTCCCTGGGGATGGTCCTCTTGGGGGCGATCTTTTCGCTCCTACACAACCCCGGCGTGAGGATAGTGGGTCATAACCTTCTGGCCTTCAGCGCCGGACTGTATTTCTTCGTGGGTTTTTCGGTGGCGGAGTTCTTTCTGGTGAAATTGGAGGTCCCCAGACTCCTCAAACTCCTTTTTTACCTCTTGATATTTCTGGGGCAGGTGCTATCTTTAATCTTGCTGGGAGTGCTAGGACTTTTCGATTCCTGGTTCGATTTCAGGAAGTTGAGGCGTGAAGTTGCGGTTTCAGCCTGAGCTGTTGGTTGAGGAACAGACATGAAAGTGATACTGAAAGAGGACATTGCCGCCCTGGGCAACTGCGGCGACGTCATCACCGTCAAAGACGGTTACGGGAGGAATTATCTTCTGCCACGGAATCTGGCGATCGAGGCCAAAAGCGGTAACCTCCGGGCTATCGAGGAGGTGAAAAAACAGAAGAGGCTGCACGATAATAAAAAGAAACGAGAGGCCGAGAGGGTCAAAGAGAAGTTGGAGAAGACCTCCTGCACCGCAGAAGTGTTGGTCGGCGAGGAGGACAAGGTCTTTGGGTCGGTGACCTCCTCCACCATCGCCGAGCTTTTAACCGAGAAGGGCTTTAAGATCGACCGGCGACGGATCCTTCTGGAAGAACCCCTCAAAGCTTTAGGGGTCTACACCGTTCCGGTGAAGGTGGAATCGGAGGTGATCGCCAATCTGAAGGTGTGGGTGGTCAAAAAGCAACCTCAAAAGGAGGCTTAGCGAAATCCTCTTGCTTGCCACCGGAAGCGACCGTATCTTGATCTGGGAAAAGAGGGGCCGACCGAGTTGTTAGAATTGGATTTACTGGAAAGCCGATATAGCCTCTAAGGCGGAAGATTATGAAGAAGAAAATGGTCAAAGCCAAAATAAACGGGCTGGCGCTGGATGTTTCCACCAACTCCCCGGTGGTGATACTCTCCCCGGAGGACTCCGACAAACTTCTGCCCATCTGGATAGGACACTTCGAGGCCTGGGCGATAAGCATGGAGCTCTCCGGGTTAGCCTCCAAAAGACCTCTTACCCACGACCTGATTGCCACGATGATCAAAACCGTGGGGGGGAAGATCAAGAAGGTAGAGGTCACCGATCTAATTGATTCGACCTTCTACGCTAAAATATACCTGGAGGTCGACAGCAAGGTCTTCGGTATCGACGCCAGACCCTCCGATTCTCTGGCGGTGGCTCTGAAGACCAGGGCCCCCATCTATGTCAACGACGCCCTCTTCAGCCTCTCCAAGGAAGAAAAGGAGAAAAGCGGTCTGCCGGATTCCGAAAGCTTGCGAGACAGATTGAGACGGATCAATCCCGAGGATTTTGGGAAGTACTCTCTTTAAGTGAAGCTCCCCTCTTTTACCGTTATTGAGCCCGAAAACCTTGAAGGGCTGCGGAAGGTCGGTTCCCCCACGGATATGTCAAAAGATGTATGAATTGAGAAGTCCAAGGTTTCACTCCCGCAAATCGACCCCTGTCTTCATCTCGATTGTAATTAGCCTTCTGGTTTTCAATCTCTGTTTATCTCAGGGGGTTTCCGACTTTTTAGGGGGGAGTCCAAAGGAGGTCTTCAAGCGGGCGGTGAAGCTGTACGATCAGGGAGAATATCAGAGTGCCCTGGAGGGATTTGATTATCTCCTCGCGACCTTTCCGACCGACAAGCATTATACGGGCTTTATGATAATGGCCTCCAAGTGCCGCTTGAGGCTGGGGAAGTACGACTCCGCCGAGAGGGGATTGAAGGCGTTGCTGGAGCAGTTCCCCCAATCATCCTATCGCGGGGTGGCTTACATTCTCTTAGGTGATATCGCCTTTTTGAGAGGCAGACCCCTGGAGTCCACCCTGCACTACCTGCGGGGCTTCGAGCTGGCCGAAAGAAAGAGTGACCGTGAACGTGCCCGTCAATCGTTTCTGCCCCTTCTGGAAGAATATCTGACCCTGGAGGAGCTAGAGAGGTTAAGCTGGCAGCATCGAGGCCCGCTTCTGGGGGAGGTTTTCTTCCATAAAGGTAGAAGAGAGTTGGAAGCCGGGCAGCCGCGACGGGCGCTAAGGAGCCTGGAGCGTTTTTTGGCCCTCTCTCCGGGGGACGTCAAAGGGCCTCAGGCGGAAAAGCTGCTGGAGGTTGCAAGAAAGACGGTCTCAACCCACCTGGTTATGGGAGTGCTGGCACCGCTCTCTGGAGCCTTTGCGGATTACGGCAACAGCATGGTCAGGGGGATAAGATTGGCACTTGCCGATGAGTCCAACCCTGAGCTTGAGGGGGTGGAGTTGGCAATCGAGGATACCAGAGGAGAGGCGGTGGCTGCCGCCCTTGCCGTGAGAGGGTTGGTGGAGGAGGACGAGGTGGCGGCCATCATTGGACCTTTAAGAAGTGAGACCGCGGTGGGAGCCGCGGTCAATGCCGACTGTTACCGCTTCCCCCTCATCACCCCCACCGCCTCCGAAGCGGGCATCTCCGCCTTGAGCGATTACGTCTACCAGCTTTCCCCCAGCTCTGAGAGCATGGCCAGAGAGTTGGCCTCCTATGCGCTTCGCTCTCTTATGATCAAGGAGTTTGCCACTCTGGTTCCCGATGATTCCCACGGACCTAAGGTGTCGATTGTTTTCAAAGAGGAGGTAGAAAAGTCAGGAGGGAAAGTCCTCAAAGACCTCTATTATGCTCCGGGACAGACCGACTTCAAAGAACCGTTGGGCCAGATTCGCGAAATGCTGATAGACAAAACCAAAACCATGTGGGAAACCGGAGAGCTGGACAGCTCCATCTTCTTCGACGATAAGGGAGATACCCTGCCACCGGAGGAGTGGCCGGTCTATTTGGGGGGGGTTTTTATCGTCGGTTATCCGGAGGATATAAACCTCATCGCCCCTCAGGTGGCCTTCTCAATCATCAAGACTCAACTTTTGGGCCTGGAGGGGTTCAGCGATCTGGAGGCTTTGAGGCCCTCGAGGAATTATGTTCAAGACGCCGTTTTCTGTTGTCATTTCATTGAGGACGAGAACGATTCCCGGTGGTTCTCTTTCTCCAAGAAATACAGGCAGGAATACGGGGAGAGTCCCGACTGGGTGGCGACCCTGTCGTACGATTGTGCGAAGCTTCTCTTGAAGGCATTTGCATCGGGAGCCGTCGTGCCCGAGAAGGTGAACGAATATTTGAAGAAGACCTCCAGTTACAGCGGCGTCACCGGCAAGATTCGCTTCGACAAGACCACCGGGGAAAACCAGGGGATGGGGATATATCGAATCCAGGGAAATAGCTGTCAGAAGTTGAAATGAGGTCACCACGACCTCGCATTAGGGGAGAACCTATTTACATGGAGGTCCAACTGAACTAGGGCAACTCAGAAGTCATAACCAGAAGGTGATGTTTGCGGGCCTCGGGGTAGTTCTCAAAAGAAGGTCAATTTAGAAGGAAGACCATGTCAGGCGAAACTGAAGGCAAAAGGCCACTCCTCAAGGTCGTCATGGGGGAGACTGTCAAAGAGGTGAGCTACGAGGAGTTGGTCTTATCCACCAATCTGGCTCAGGAGACCCTGGTTCGTCTCCTGGTCGAAAAAAAGATCATCGACCCCAAAGAGTTCTGGGAACTCTTGAACAAGGTCAGACAGGAGAGATACAAGGACGAGAAGGAGTTCGAGGAACAGACGGGAGCTCCGAGGGAGTCGGATCCACCCTCGTCTGCCTCGGGCAGGCCTTCGGCGGAGAAATAATCGATGGAGACGTTAAGCTGGGTCTCACATCCGGTTACCAGGAACCTCCGCAACTCAGTTTTGGTCTCAGTTTTTCTTGTGATTCTGTGGGCAGTTGTATATATTACCACAAGCAGCGTGCTTTTTTTGGTGCTGTCGGTCGTCATAATGTTGGGTTCGCTGTCTCCGTTCTACCTCCCAACCAGGTATGAGTTGACTGAGGACAAAGTGAAGGTCAATTATGTCTTCCGCTCTATGGAGAAAAGCTGGACTTCCTATCGAAGCTATTACCCCGACAAAAATGGGGTGCTCTTGAGTCCGTTCCCGCGTCCCTCCCGGCTGGAATCGTTCCGGGGGGTTTACATACGCTTCGAAGGGAACAAAGAGGAGGTTCTGGGCTTTATAAAAGAGAAAATGGAAAAAGAGGATGCTTAAAGGACCGTTCTTCTTCGGCAGCGACAAAAAAGAGATAGAGGAGGCCCTTACCCCCAAGCAGGAGGAGATGTTAGACAAGATCTCCACGAAGGTGGTGCAGTGGAAGATGGCGGTGCCGGCGATCATGTTCTTAGAATCGGTCAAGCCCTTAAGTTACCTCGGCAGCCAGGTGATGGTCTTCTTCGAGCCGTTCGTGCACGCTCTGTTCAACCTTCCAGAGTATAATGAGTTTCAACAGATGATGGAGAGAAGGGAGAACGTCGAAAGGTTGCTCCAGAGGATTGAGAAGTTCGACGCCGAAGCGTACGAGGAGGAGAAAAGGAGAAAGAAGGAGGCTAAGCTTATGCGGAGAACAGAAAAGAGGAGTTTCTCGTTCAAGAGACTCCTGGGAAGGGAGTGATCTTTGGAAATCCAGGTAACTTCTTGAATCACTCATCACAATCAGAAGAGAGATAAGAAAGGAGGGATCATAAGGGATAAACTGAAAGACTATGAAACCGGCGAAGCTAATGTCTGAGTTACCGGAGGTAGGGTAAAATGGAGAAAGTGTCAATATTTGTCGACGGCTCCAACATGTTCTATTCTCAAAGAGAGCTGGGATGGCATTTCGAGTACAACAAGATCCTGCAGTATTTCACCAAAGGCAATGAGCTGGTTAACGCCTTCTATTACACCGGCTACGATGGGGACTTCGGTTCCGAGCGGGAGGATTTCTTCAAGGCCTTGATGAGGATGGGTTTCACCGTCCGCATCAAAAAGATAAAAAGCATGTGGGACCGCAAGACCGGCCGAGAGGTGGTCAAATCCAACCTCGACGTCGAAATCGTCATCGATATGTTCAACACCATCAATCACTATGATACTGCTATACTTTTTTCCGGGGATGGCGATTTCGAACGCGCCGTGGAACTCTTGCGGAGCCGGGGCAAGAAGGTAGTCGTGGTGGCGGTCGACACCATGACCGCCCTGGAGTTGAGAAACGCGGTCGGGCACCACTTCGTCAACTTAAGAGAGATGCGAGGCCACTTCGAGAAGATCAGAACCAGACCGCGCCGGGTGGAGGAACCAGACTACACTCGCACTTACCGCAACGATTACGGTTCGCCAAGTCGGCCGGGTGGGGAGAGGACTTACTCGCCTTATTACTCACCATCGGAGGGCGGCGGTTCCCAGACACCAAGCCAAGGGCCTTCCACTCCCCGAGAATCGTACACTTTCACTGGAAGTCCGGGGGAGGGAGGGGAGGGGGGGGAGGAATCTTCTTCGCCGGCGGAGAGTGAGCGCGAAAGCTCGGAGGAGAGTTCGGCTCCCCGGAACAAGGAGGACGAAGACAGAAGCGGATCTGCATAGAGCTTTTGTGGCAGGAGGGTCCTGCTGCCGGCCTTCGGTTTGAAAGATGGGGGCGAGGGTGCTTTCAGTAGGTGAACCTTGCTTTCGGAGCGAGCCTGCTGCGGAGCTTTGTGAGATATGAATTGAACTTGAGGTGAGGAAGATATCCTCCAGAGGCAGTATATGAAAGAGATAAAACCTGAAGATATTAACGTAATCCTGGCAACCGATTGCGGTTCCACCACCACGAAGGCGATTCTGATCGAGAAACGGGACGGCGAATACCGTCTCATCGTCAGAGGGGAGGCTCCGACAACCGTCGAGGCGCCTTCCGAGGATGTCACCATGGGGGTGTTGAACGCCGTCGGGGAGGTGGAGGAGCTCTCCGGCAGGAAGCTCCTGGACGAAAGCGGGAAGATCATCAAACCCACCAGCAGCAATGTCGGAAGCGATATCTACATCTCGACCTCCTCCGCCGGGGGAGGCCTTCAGATGATGGTGGCGGGCGTGGTTCGCTCCATGACCGCCGAAAGCGCCGAACGAGCCGCCCTGGGCGCCGGCGCCATCGTCATGGATGTTATCGCCTCCAACGACAAGAGACTCCCGCACCAGCAGATCGAGCGCATCCGTTACCTAAGACCGGACATGATTCTCCTCTCCGGAGGGATTGACGGCGGCACCACCACCCACGTGGTCGAGCTGGGAGAGCTGATTTCCGCTGCAGATCCCAAACCTCGCCTGGGAACTGGATACCAGCTGCCGGTCATATATGCCGGTAACATCGAGGCCCGCAAGGCCATCAAGGAAACCCTCGATGGCAAGGTCTCCTTAGACATAGTGGAGAATATCCGCCCGGTCCTGGAGCGGGAGAATCTCCTCCCTGCCAGGGAGAAGATCCACGATCTCTTCATGGAACATGTTATGGCCCAGGCCCCCGGCTACCGCAAGCTGTTGACCTGGACTGATGCTCCCATTATGCCCACCCCTGGGGCGGTGGGAATGATCATGAAACGGATCGCCGACGAGGAGGGGATCGAAGTGGTGGGAGTCGATATCGGAGGTGCCACCACCGACATTTTCTCGGTTTTCCAGGGTGTATTCAATCGCACCGTATCTGCCAATCTGGGGATGAGCTACTCGGTCTCCAACGTCTTCGCGGAGACCGGTCTTCCCAACGTGATGAGGTGGGTTCCCTTCGATATGGACGAGCGGGACTTGAGAAATCGGATCAAAAACAAGATGATTCGACCCACCACCATCCCGCAGATGTTGGAGGAGTTGATCTTCGAACAGGCCATTGCCAAGGAGGCTTTGAGGTTGGCTTTCATCCAGCATAAATCCTTTGCCACGGTGCTCAAGGGCATCCAGCAGCAAAGAACCATTGCCGATGCTTTCGAGCAGACCGTCTCCGGTCAGACCCTGGTGAATATGATGTCCCTGGATATGCTGATCGGCAGTGGAGGGGTTTTGTCTCACGCCCCCCGGCGCCAACAGGCGGCGATGATGCTCATAGACGGCTTCCTTCCGGAGGGGGTTACCCGTTTGGCGGTCGACTCTATTTTCATGATGCCGCAGCTGGGCGTACTTTCTGAAGTCCACCCGCAGGCGGCCGTGGAGGTCTTCAAGAAGGACTGCCTGATTCATCTGGGAACCTGCGTCGCGCCCGCCGGCGAAGGCAAGGAGGGAAAAGATATGCTCGGATACCGGATCGAGCTGCCCACCGGGCAGATAGCGGAGGGGAAACTCAGATATGGTGAGATAAAACTGATCCCTCTGGGGTCCGATGAGAAGGATCTGCCCTTGAAGGCCGAGGCGGTGCTGGACCCCGAGAGAGGCTTCGACATCGGGAGGGGGAAGGGGAGCAAGTGGGAACTGGAGCTTTCCGGCGGAGTGGTGGGCATAGTCTTAGACGGGCGCGGTCGCCCCTTCAAGCTCCCCACGGAACCATCAGAAAGGGTGAGGAAACTCAAGGAGTGGATGACTGAGCTTGATGCTTACCCCCAGAAGGCATTAGAGAAATCATGATTCTTCAAGGAAGCTGCACGGGGTCAGTGAGAGTATAGGATACACCCTGTAGGTAGGTGTCACTTCTTTGAAGCTGTCGATAATTATCCCCTGTTACAACGAGGAGGAAACCATCGGGGCACTGCTGGAGAAAGTCCGTCAGGTTCCGGTGGAAAAGGAGATAATCGTTGTGAACGATGGCTCCAACGATCGCTCCCCGGAAATAATCAGGGAATTTGCCATTCGTGAGAACCTCAGACTCATAGATCACCCCCGAAATTACGGTAAGGGGAGAGCCTTTAAGTCCGGCTTGAAGGTTGCCACCGGAGAGGTCATCATCGTTCAGGACGCTGACTTAGAGTACGACCCCCAGGATTTCATCCCCATACTGGACAAATTCAAGTTGGATGGTGCCAACGTTGTCTATGGTTCCAGAAACCTCAACAAGGAGAATCGTCACTCCTACCTCAGATACTATCTAGGAGGAGTTCTCATCACCAAGATAGCGAATCTTCTGTTCTCCTGCAGGTTGACGGATGAGCCCACCTGCTACAAAGCCTTCAAAAGGGAGGTCATAACCCAGATAGATATTGAGGGGGAGGGTTTCGAGTGGGAGCCGGAGATCACCGCCAAGCTGTTGAGAGCCGGCTATCAGATCGTGGAGGTGCCGATCAAATACTACCCTCGTTCCTTCAGAGAGGGAAAGAAACTCAGCTGGCGCGACGGTGTGAAGGCGATCCTGACCCTCATTAAATACCGTTTCACCGAAGGGACAGAACCGCCTGTGGCTGGTAAGCGATAGTCTCTCCCGCGGATGAACCTAGGGAGAATCGAGCTCAAAAACGGTTCGCGACATCATACCTGGTGGGCCGATTCCAGAAGCTCGACCGTAAAACCCGGTAGAGAGCGGAGGGAACAACCGCCAACCGGGGACGGTTAATCTTACCGGTTCGACCTGCGCCAAAAGCGACAAGCGGTTCGCCTATTGAAGTGACTGCAGTGAGAGAAAGATCGAGCAAGACTCAAAAAGGAGGACTCAGAATGGGCAGAGTAGAAAACAGAGTGGCGATTGTGACCGGCGGCGCCTTGGGAATCGGCAAGGCCTGCTGTGAAGTCCTGGCGAAAGAGGGGGCCAAGGTAGCCGTCACCGATATCCTCGACAAGGAGGGGAAGAAGCTGGCGGAGAAGATCAAGGGTGCGGGTGGAGTGGCCGAGTACTGGCATCTTGACGTGGCCAACGAAAAGGAGGTTGAGAAGGTTTTCTCCGAGGTGGCGAAGACCTTCAGCAAGATAGACGTTCTGGTCAACAACGCCGGCATCGCGGGAGTGAGCAAGCCGACCCACGAGATCACGGCGGAGGAGTGGGATCGGGTCATCAGTGTCAATGTCAAGGGTGTCTTCCTCTGCACCAAGTACGCCATTCCCTACATGAAAAAAGCCGGCGGAGGCAGCATCATTGACATGTCTTCCATATACGGGATTATGGGCGCACCTGATGCGCCGCCGTATCATGCCTCCAAGGGGGCGGTGAGGCTCATGGCCAAGACCGACGCGCTCTTCTATGCGAAGGACAAGATCAGAGTAAATTCCGTGCATCCCGGCTTCATCTGGACCCCGATGGTGGAAGGTTACCTCAAATCGCTGGGGAACGTGCAGGAGGGACGAAAGGCATTAGATAACCTGCATCCTATTGGCCATGTCGGGGAGCCGAACGACATTGCTTACGGCGTCCTATACCTTGCCTCCGACGAATCCAAGTTCGTCACCGGCTCTGAGTTAGTAATAGATGGCGGCTATACCGCCCGGTGAGGGTGGTGATAATGGTATGCCGACGCGAATTCGTTCAGCTCGGAGGTTTTGCCAACTTGCCTGGTTGCCTCGCACCTGGGGTGTCTTTGGCATGAATGCCACCATCTTTCAGTTGACACCCAGGCCTTCGTCAATATATTACAAGCACGTCCTTGGAATTGCCTGTTGACTTCTCGGGACGACAGTAAGGGGGAACTGCGGACCAGCGGAGGGAGCAGCACCTGAGGATACATAGCAATTAGAAGAACGAGGCTGGCTTATGGCACACGCATACACTCCCGGACTCAAGGTCACCGACAGGATGTTGATAACCAAGCGGAGGGTTCTGCCTCTTAAAGGGGAGGTGGTCGTCAAGGTTGGCGACAAGGTGGAGCCGGATACGGTGGTGGCGCGGACTCATCTCCCGGGGAATGTTGAGCCCGTCAATGTCGCAAATATCCTGGGAGTGCCTCCCGAAGATGTCCCCGACTGCATGGTCAAAAAGGCGGGGGAGGCTGTGGAAGAGGGGGAGGTTATCGCCAAGACCAAGAGCTTCTTTGGACTTTTCACCTCTACCTGCAAAGCCAAGATCTCGGGAAGCATTGAGAACGTATCTTCTATCACCGGACAGGTGCTTCTGAGGGGGGCGCCGATGCCGGTGGAGGTCAAAGCCTACCTCCGGGGTGAGGTGACGGAGATCTTCCCCGAAGAGGGGGTGGAGGTCAAAACCTGGGGCTCCTTTGTCCAGGGGATCTTCGGGATCGGTGGAGAGACTTTTGGGGAGGTGAAGATGGTCTCCCCGGATAATAAAACAGTCCTCACTGACAAAGAGATTGATGAGAGTTGCCGGGGAAAGGTTGTGGTGGGAGGCAGCCTGGTCACCGCCGGCGCTATCAAGAAAGCGATAGCGGTGGGAGCCAGAGGAGTGGTTGTAGGCGGTTTCGACGATCAGGACCTGCGCGATTTTTTGGGTCACGATTTGGGCGTGGCCATCACCGGTTCCGAAGAGCTGGGTGTTACCTTAGTGGTTACCGAGGGCTTCGGAGAGATGATGATGGCGGAAAGGACTTTCGATCTTTTGAAATCCAAGGAGGGACAACTGGCCTGCATCAACGGCGCCACCCAGATACGCGCCGGGGTTATCCGTCCGGAGGTGGTGATTCTCCTGGAGGGAGACATCTCTCAATTGGAGATGGCCGAGGCAGCCGAAAATCCGGGGCTGACGGTCGGTAGTACGGTGCGAGTAATCAGGCAACCGTATTTCGGCAGGTTAGGGAATGTCTCGGATCTGCCCTCTCCCCTGCAGGAACTGGAATCGGAATCCCACGCCAGGGTGTTAGAGGTAGAGTTCGAGAACGGCGAGAAAGCAATCATCCCCAGAGCGAATGTTGAGATGTTAGAGGAGTGAGACCTCCCGTTGAGCGGGAGCCATCCCCGAAAACCTCATCCTTAGGCTGGCTTTGAAAGCAATGTGTATACTGTGACAATTGCCTCGTCGCAGTTTCCCTGAACGGATTTCCTGATTCGGTGTCTCACAATTGTCCATGTCAACCCCGTATAAGCTGAGACCGTCGGGTCAATGGTATTGAAAACCCCACTCAGACGTATAATTCTCTTGTCTAAAGACATGTTTTAAGGAAAGGGAGGTTGAAATGGGTATAATTCAAACGTTCCTTCTGGTTTCATTGGCTCTCACCCAGATGGCAACCGGCTCCCGGACTGCCGACACGGAAATGGTGGTACAGGGGAACAATGCTTTCGCGCTGGACCTTTACGCCCGGTTGAAGGACAGAGACGGGAACCTGTTTTTCTCACCTCACAGCATCTCAACTGCACTGGCGATGACCTATAGCGGGGCGCGAGGCGGCACTGAGAAACAAATGGCGGAGGTTTTGCATTTCGACTTAGAGCAGAAACGCCTGCATGCGGCCTTTCGGGAACTGCTCGATCAACTAGAGACGGAAGAGGGGCAACGAGGCTACCAGCTCAGCGTCGCCAATGCGTTGTGGGGCCAGAAGGGTTATCGATTCCTCGATAAGTTTCTAGAGCTGACCAAGGAGAATTACGGTGCCGGGCTCAATGAGGTTGACTTCATCGGAGCGACGGAGACTGCGCGTCAGACCATAAACAGTTGGGTTGAAAGGGAAACCGAGGACAAGATCAAGGAGCTTATCAAGCCGGGAGTGCTGGATCGCCTGACCCGGCTGGTCTTGACCAATGCCATCTACTTCAAAGGGTTTTGGATTTCGCAGTTCGAGGAGGAGATGACCCGACCAGCTCCGTTCACACTCTTCAGCAGCCGGAAAGCCGACGTCCCGATGATGCACAAGACTGCCGATTTCAAATACATGGAGGCGGAGGATTTTCAGGCTCTGGAGCTGTCTTACGTGGGAGAGTCCTTGGCGATGACCATCTTCCTCCCGAAGGAGGCGGGCGGCATAGGAGCATTCGAGAGATCGCTCACTGCCGAGAAGCTGGTGAGGTGGCTATCGGAGCTTCGGGAACAGGAGGTCATCGTTGCGTTACCGAAGTTCAAGGTGACCTCTGAGTTCAGCCTGGCCGAGGTTCTGAAGTCCATGGGGATGACTGATGTTTTCGATGAGGACAGGGCTGACCTCTCGGGCATGAGCGGCAAGAAGGATCTCTTCATTACTGCGGTTCTGCACAAAGCCTTTGTCGAGGTCAACGAAGAGGGCACCGAAGCTGCGGCCGCCACCGGTGTTGTGGTAGGCTTGACGTCGGCGCCTCCATCACAACCGATCTTCCGGGCGGACCATCCCTTTCTGTTCATGATCCGCGACCTGCGTTCAAACAGTATCCTTTTTATGGGTCGGGTAATGGACCCCAGGGAGTGAGCTGAAGACCATTCAAACTCGATTCTGTTAGAGCATGTCTTCCTGAAGGAGAAGTCTGAATGAACAGAATTCAATGGTTCCTGGTGGTTTCACTGGTCCTCGCTCAAGTGGCGACCGCTTCAGAGATCAGCGATAAGGAAATCGTAGTTAAGGGCAACAATGCCTTTGCACTAGACCTTTACGCCCAGCTGAAGAAGGAGCAGGGGAACCTGTTCTTCTCACCTTTCAGCATCTCCACTGCCTTGGGGATGACTTATGCCGGGGCCCGTGGCAACACCGAGAGGCAGATGGCAGAGGTCCTTCACTTCGAGCTGGGGCAGGAAGGCCTGCATCCTGCCTTTCGAGAGCTCTTCATGGAGCTTAACAGTAGACCGGGGGGAAGGCGGTATGAGCTAAGCGTCGCTAACGCCTTGTGGGGCCAGAAGGGTTACAGATTTCTGGAGGAGTTCCGGGAGCTCGTCAGGAAAAATTACGGCGGCGGGCTTAACCAGGTCGATTTCGTAAAGGCCAGGGAGACGGCACGAAGAACCATCAACACCTGGGTCGAAGGAGAAACCCGAGGCAAGATCACGGACCTACTCAAGCCGGGGATTATCAATAGCTGGACCCGCCTGGTTTTGACCAACGCCATCTACTTCAAGGGCTACTGGGCTTCCCGGTTCAAAGAGGAACTGACCCAGGAGGCTCCCTTCACGCTGGTGACCGGTGGGAAGGTCAACGTCCCCATGATGCATCTGAACGGGGAATTCAGATATATGGAGATGGATGACCTCCAGGCTCTGGAACTGCCTTACCTCGGCGGAGACCTGTCGATGGTCGTTTTTCTCCCCAAGGAGACTGACGGGATAAGGAACTTTGAGCCCTCCCTCACGGCGGGAAGTCTGAAGAAGTGGCTGGTGAGATTTCGCGAACAAGAGGTTCTGGTGGCTTTGCCGAAATTCAAGATGACCTGCGATTTCCGCCTGGACCAGGCCCTAAAGTCAATGGGAATGACTGATGCCTTCGAGGAAGCTGACTTTTCCGGCATGACCGGGAGGAAGGAACTCTTCATCGCAGCTGTGGTCCACAAGGCCTTTGTGGAGGTGAACGAAGAGGGCACTGAGGCCGCCGCCGCAACGGCCGTTGTGATGGAGAAGGGGGCGGTCGGGCAACGACCACCGGTCTTCCGGGCGGATCATCCGTTTCTGTTTCTGATTCGTGACCTCCGTTCAAATAGCATCCTGTTTCTCGGTCGGGTGATGGATCCAAGGGAGTAGACTAGAATCATCCGATTCGGCGTGGGTGCAGAGTGAGGCGTCGTTCGGCGGCCGTCCAAAGCTACCTCAAGTCCGATTAGATATATAGATCTGTTCAACCCAGCCGTTATATTATCCTAATCAGATCAAGATCTCTTCATGACTATGAAAGGTGTTTCTCAGAAATTCGAGGTAGTGGTCATTGGCGCCGGGCCGGCAGGTTCGATGACGGCCG